>NZ_JAOEDV010000077.1:0-20257 GCF_029837545.1 Stenotrophomonas sp. GD04024
GCCGGTTCTACCTCATCTTGGGCTCAGCGCAGGGCCAGATCGACGGCGATGCCGGCAAACAGCGCGGCGCCGACCCAGTTGTTGTGCAGGAACGCCTTGAAGCACGGGCCGCGTTCGCGGTTGCGGCAGATCCAGAACTCGTACACCACCAGCACGGTGGCCACGGCCACACCGGCCAGGTAGTACCCGCCCAGCCCGCCGCGCACGCCGACCAGCGCCATGGTGGCCAGGAACAGCGCGTACAGCACGCCCTGGATGACCAGGTCGAGATCACCGAACAGGATCGCGGTGGAGTGCGAGCCCATCTTCAGGTCATCCTCGCGGTCGACCATGGCGTACCAGGTGTCGTAGGCGGTGGACCACAGGATGTTGCCGGCGTACAGCAGCCAGCCCAGCATCGGCACCTCGCCCTGCACGGCAGCGAATGCCATCGGGATGCCCCAGCCGAACGACATGCCCAGGTAGACCTGCGGCAGATGGGTATAGCGCTTCAGGTAGGGGTAGCTGGCGGCCAGGAACACGCCGATGAAGCTGAGGCCAATGGTCAGCCCGTTCAGGGTCAGCACCAGGCCGAACGCCACCAGCATCAGCACCGCGAACAACACCAGCGCAGCGCGGCCACTGATCGCGCCGGTGGCCAGCGGACGCGCTTTGGTGCGTTCCACATGCGGGTCGAGCCAGCGGTCGGCGTAGTCGTTGATGACGCAACCGGCCGAACGGGTCAACCACACGCCCGCGGTGAACACGAACAGCGTCCACAGCGGCGGCAGGCCGCCGGCGGCCAGCCACAGCGCCCACCAGGTGGGCCACAGCAGTAGCAGCGTGCCGATCGGACGATCAGCGCGCATCAGACTCCAGTAATGCCGCCAACGCGGCGTCGCCGGCGACTGCGGCGAAGTGAGGGGGGTATCAGCCATGCCGATAGGATACTCCTGCCCTTCCGACCGGGCTTTGCCTGGCGGGGGGAGATTTGTTCGGCGAAACTGGATAGAATGCCGGTCCCGCACCGCTTCATGGCGCTGCGATGCCCGCCCCGGCACTGGCCGACGGCGCGGCGGTTCTACAACGCGCCCGTAGCTCAGCCGGATAGAGTAGTGGCTTCCGAAGCCATTGGTCGGGGGTTCGAATCCCTCCGGGCGCGCCATCTTCCCCTTGTTGCCTGCACGCCGTTCCCGGTGCTGGACGTTGCTGCGTGCTTCATCAACACTGCAGGCATGACGCCACCGGATCTGCTGAAACTGGCGGCAGGCGCCGCGATTCTCGGCCTGGCCGCATTGTCCACCGGCGTGAGCGTCGGCCGCGCCCGGCATGGCAGCCACCTGCTCACCACCTTCTTCGCCTGTTTCGCCGCCGCCAACCTGTTCGGACTGGTGCTGCTGGGTGGCCAGGCCTGGCTGTCGGCCGACGCCGTGCGCTGGCTGCGGGTCATCGAGGTGCCACTGGTCTTTCTACTGGGTCCGCTGCTGTACCGCCATGCACGTGCGCTGCTGTCCCCTGCGCCGGACCACACTTCGTTGCTGCCGCTCGCGCATCTGCTGCCGGCCATGCTCGCGTTCGTCATTTCCCTGTTGAATGCTGCTGCGCCTTTCGAAGCCTCGCCGCTGGGCAAGGTGCTGTTCCAGCTCAGCTTCCATGGCTGGCTGCTGCAGGGCACGCCCTACCTGCTGGCCACGCTGTGGCTGTCACTGCGCACGCCTTCGGCTCCGCGCGGAACTGCCATCCAACGCAGCGGACTACGCGGGCTGGCGATCGTGATGGCGGGCTGCTGGCTGGCCAGCGCGATGAACCGGTGGCCGCCGGACGCCGCTCCGCTTCTGGCCAGTATCGGGCTCAGCCTGCTGACCACGGCAGGCATGTACCTGCTGGCGTGCCAGGTCGTACGCCAGCAGCTGCGTGCACGTGTGGTCACTTCGGCACCCGTCCTGATGGACATGCCCGCATCCGCCGAGGATACGCCCCGCGCACGCTACGAACGCTCGGGCATCGATGCAACGCAGTGCGCGGCCATTGCCAGCGCGCTGACCGCATTGATGCAGGACGAACGCCTGCATGAAGCGCCCGGACTGGATCTCCAGTCCCTCAGCCAGCGCAGCGGCTGGTCATCCAACCAGGTCTCGCAGGCCCTCAACCAGGGCCTGGGCCAGAACTTTTCCGAGTTCGTGACCGGCTTCCGTGTGGCTGCAGCGAGAACATGCCTGTCCGATCCGTCCGACCTCCGCAGCGTGCTGGACATCGGCCTTGCCGCCGGCTTCGGCAGCAAGTCGACCTTCAACAGTGCATTCAAGCGCGCCACCGGACAGACACCCAGCGAGTACCGACGCCGCGCCTGGTCCGGCTGAACGTCCAATCCTTCACGCCCGGTCGAATCACGCGCGCCACCGGGCAGACGCCCAGCGAGTACCGGCGCCGTCGCACCACGTCCGACTGAACGTCCAATCCTTCACGCCCGGTCGAATCACGCGCGCCGCTGGGTTGCCATCGCCGTTCGACCCAATGACGAAGGTGATGCGATGCGATGGCGAGCGATGATGTTCGGCCTGCTGTGGATGCTGGCGGCTTCCGTGCAGGCTGCCGAGCGGGATGCCGCAGGCGTGCTGGCGCAGGCCCGTGCGGCCAGTGGCGGGGAACACTGGCAATCGATACAGCAGTTGCAGGCCGAGGGTGAGCAGTCGGTGGGCGGGCTGCAGGGGCGTTGGCATCTCAGCCAGGATGTGCGCACCGGGTGCTACGTCGAACAGGCGCAACTGGGCACCTTCGCCGTTGCGCAGGGCTTTGACGGGCGCCTGTCCTGGCGGCGCGACTACGGCGGCGAAGTCGGCCTGCTGGATGGCACCGTGCCACGCCGCACCGCGCGCACGCAGTCCTGGCTGACCACCCGCGGCTACTGGTCCAGCGCCTACCCGGCCTCACGCTTTGCAGGCCCGCGTGGCGGGATTCACAACGGACAGCGCTATGACGTGCTGTCAACCACGCCGGAGGGAGCGGACCCGATCGAGCTCTGGTTCGACACCCGCACTGGCCTGCTCGGCCGCGTGGTCATTGCCTCCGCGCGCACACCCACCGCCACCACGCTGGAAGACTACCGGGCCGTGGAAGGTCTGATGTTGCCCCACCGCATCATCACCGACACCCTCGATGCCCAGGGCCGTGCCGATCCACGATTGCGCAGCGACGTGCGGGTGCAGCGCTATCGGGTGAACAGCCCGATGCCGGACGCCCGGTATGCGCCACCGGCGATGGCCGCCGACAGCTACATCGAGGATGCCAGCGGCACCACCCGCGTTCCGTTCGACCTGATCAACAACCATGTCTATATCGAGGCCGAGGTGGATGGCCAGCCGGCGCGCTTCCTGGTCGACACCGGCGCCATCAACCTGCTGACCCCTACGGCGGCCAAGCGCCTGGGCCTGACCACAGCGGGCCGCCTGAGCGTGCATGGTGCCGGCGACAACGCCAGCGACCTGGGCCTGGCGCAGGCCCGCCACCTGCGCATCGGTGGCGCGCACCTTGCAAACCCGGTGTTCCACATCATCGACCTCGGCCAGCAGATCAACTCGATGGGCGTGCCACACGATGGCTTCATCGGCTACGAGACCTTCCTGCGCTTTGTCACCACCTTCGACTATGGCGCGCGCGTGCTCAGCTTCACCCGGCCGGGCCACTACCAGCCGCCCGCCAACGCCGTGATGCTGCCGTTCGAACAGGACGATCGCGCACCGGTACTGAATGGCGAGCTGGACGGTATCCCGCTGCGTCTGTGGCTGGACACCGGGTCACGCAATTCGCTGAGCCTGAGCAGCCCGTTCGTGCGTGCGCATGGCCTGCTTGGGAAATACCACGCCAGTGAGGAGGCGGTGCTGGGATGGGGTCTGGGTGGGCCAGGCCGCGCGCGACCGGCACGGCTGGGTGTGCTGCGCATGGGCAGCATTGAGGTCAACGGCCTGGTCGGCGACCTGTCCAGCACCGACAAGGGCGCGCTGGCCCTGGCCGACTATGGCGCGATCCTCGGCGGCGGCGCGCTGCGGCGCTTCTCCATGGGCGTCGACTACAACGCCAGGCGTCTTTATCTGGTGCCCAACGCGGAAAGCACGCAAGCCGATGCCTTTGACCGCAGCGGGTTGTGGCTGCAGGCCGAAGACGGCGCACTGCGTGTGGCCGATGTGGCACCAACCAGCGCCGGGGCGCGCGCCGGGCTGCGAAGGGATGACCGCATTGTCATGATCGATGGCGAGCCGGTGGCCACGCGGAAGCTGGGCGACTGGCGCGCGCAGCTGCGCGAGCGCCCGGTGGGAACCGGCGTGGGCGTCCGTTATCTACGCGATGGCCGGCAGATGGATACCCGGCTGGTGCTGGCCGATCGGGTAGCAGAGCGCTGGCCTGCGCAGTGAGGCAGGAAAAACAGCAACGCCGGGCAATGCCCGGCGTTGCTGTCACCGCATGGAAGGGGCAGAACTCAGTACTTGCCGTCGAACGCGAAGATCGGCTTGCGCTGCTTCCACGCGCCCGCGGTGAAGTCCGGGAACTCCAGCGTCTGGAAGCTGTTGGCGATCGACTGCTCGCTCAGCGGTGTGATCGCACTCCAGGTCACCGCGTCGTAGATATCGATCGGCATCGGTGCCTTGGCCTTCAGCGCTTCCACGAAGGCATGGATGACGAACCAGTCCATGCCACCGTGGCCTGCGCTGGCGGCGGTGTCCGCGTTCTGCTTCCACAGCGGATGCTCGTACTCGTCCTGGTACTTCTTGAACTCTTCCCACTGGTGCGGCGGGCTGCGGCCTTCGATGTGGATCGAATGGTTGACATCCATCCACAGGCCCTTGGTGCCCTGCACGCGGAAGCCCATCGAGTACGGGCGCGGCAGCGAGGTGTCGTGCTGCAGCAGGATGGTTTCGCCGTTCTCACAGGCCAGCGTGGTGGTCACGATGTCGCCCAGCTTGAACTTGACCCTGGTGCTGGGGTGGGTGGTGCCGCCGCTCTTGGCCACGGTGTATTCGTGCAGGCCGCGCGCCTTGGTCGCGAACGCATTGATGTGGGTGAAGCGGTTGCCGCGGTTGATGCCGGTGTACATCGCGCACGGGCCGATGCCGTGGCTGGGGTACAGCTCACCGTTGCGCTCGACCGAATGCTCGGTGCGCCAGCGCGCTTCGCTCCAGCCCTTGGCGCCGAACTCCACGCCGCTGTCGTAGGGCTGGTTCGGATCGCCGGAGTTGAACTTCACGCCGCGCAGGTCGTGCTGGTAGCCGGCCTGCAGATGCACCAGCTCGCCGAACAGGCCCTGGCGCACCATCTGCAGTGCGGCCATCACGTCACGGCGGTAGCAGACGTTCTCCAGCAGCATGTACGGGGTGCCGGTGCTCAGCTGGGTCTTCAGCACGTCCCAGTGGTCCTGCAGGGTGATGCCGGCCACCACTTCGCAGCCCACGGCCACGCCGGCTTGCATCGCGGCAATCGCCATCGGTGCGTGGTATTCCCACGGCGTGGCGATGATCACGCCATCGATGCCCTTCTGTTCCAGCAGGCGCTTCCAGGCGTTGGTGTCACGGTCCTGGCCATAGGTCTTGGGCGCCGGCTTGCCGGCCTTGCTGACCATGTCCACGGCGCGGCCGAGCATGATCGGCTCGATGTCGCACAGCGCGACCACTTCGACATCGTCGCGGCGCACCAGTTCCTTCAGCAGCACCAGGCCACGCATGCCGGTACCGATCATGGCCAGGCGCACCTTGCGCCCGCGTGCCCATGCCGGGGTCTGCGGCAGCAGGCTGCTGGCGGCGACAGCGGCGCTGGCCGCGATGAATTCCCTACGCTTCATGGCAAACATCTCTCCTCTAGGCAGCGTGCCGGCCGCAGCCGGCACGCCAGGTCACGCAAACGGAATTACTTGAACCGGTAGCCGATGGTCACACTGTAACCACGACCGAAGATGGTCGCGTAGTCACTGGAGTCACCCAGGAAGCTGTTCGGGTCATAGAACGGCAGGCGGTTGAACAGGTTCTTGACGGTGAAGCTCAGGTTCCAGGCATCATCCGGGCGCCAGGTGACGCTCATGTTGGCGGTCCACCACGACGGTGCACCGTCACACTTGCTCTTCTGCAGTGCCAGGTAACCGCCGGTGCAGGTTTCCTTGTTGTTGCTCACTTCGTCGACCTGGTCGGTGGCCCACTTGGTGCCGCCCACATAGTTGACGAACATGCTGGTGGTCACCTGCTTGTAGGTCCAGTCGGCATTGAGCGTGGCACGCAGGCGCGGGTTGTTGTAGTAGCCCACCACATCGCCGTAGTACCAGCCGTTCTCCGCATCCATGTAGAAGCGGTTGCGGTTGGCGATGGTGGCGGCCAGGCCAATGTTCAGGTTGCCCCAGTCCCCCAGCGAGAAGCGGCTGCGCGCATCGATGTCGAAGCCGTCGATCAGCGTCTTGCCGCGGTTCTTGTACTGACCGACCACGCTGGCCACGTTGCCCGCCGAATAGCCCGGCAGGTTCGCCGGGCAGCTCACGCCGCTGGCCGGATCGGCGCACATCGCCGCCAGCTGCGCCAGGTTGGCCCGGTCGCTGTCGGTGATCGGCGAACGCGACATCGAGATGATGTCTTCCATGCGGCGGTAGTCCGGCGCGACGATCTCGTTGTTGCGGTAGATGAACCAGTAGTCGGCCGACACCGACAGCCAGCTGGCCGGCTCGTAGACGAAGCCAAGGGTGGCGATCTTCGCCTTCTCCGGTTTCAGGTCCTTGTTCGGCTGGGTCATGCGCGCCACGGTACGGCTGCAATCCACGTTCAGCAGGGTCTTGCCGAGGTCGACATCGCCCGGCCGCTGCGACTTCAGCAGCAGGTTGGCGATGGCGTTGGTCTCGTTGCAGCGCAGCTCGTCGCGGAAGCCGCCCAGCTGTGCGAACACGCCGCCGTTGCCGGACTCGGCCAGGCTCGGTGCGCGGAAGCCAGTGGAGTAGGTACCGCGCAGCATCAGCTGATCGAAGGCCTGGTACTTGAAGCCGATCTTCGGTGCGATGTTGGCGCTGAAGTTCGGGTACTTGTCCACGCGCACCGCCGCATCCAGCTCCAGCTTGTCGGTGATCGGCGCCACGGTCTCGGCGAACAGCGCATAGGTATTGCGCTTGCCGTCGAACCACGAGCCGCCCTGCTGGGTGATCAGGCCGTTGGCCGCATCGGCGTTGCCCGGGGTGTAGAAGGTCTCGCGGCTGGCGTTGAAGCCGAACGCTGCACGCATTTCGCCGGCCGGCAGCTGGAACAGCGGGCCTTCGATCTTGCCGTCCAGGGTATGCAGGCGCGTCCACGACTGGATGTCGAAGGTCGGGAAGGCTTCACGGATGAGTGCGGCGTTGGCTTCGCTGATCTCGCCGAACTTGTAGGCCGGATGATCGGAAATGATCACGCGGCCGGTGCCCGGATCGATCGTGTACGGGCCGAAGGCCTTCTCGAAGCCCTTGGTGTTGACGTTGATGGTCTGGTAGGTGGTGGAGTGGGTACCGGCGCTGGCGAACGCGGTCTCCCAGTTCCAGTCGCCCACGTTGCCACGCGCGCCGGCCAGCACACGGTAGCTCTTGTCGGTGTTGCGCTGGCCGAAGTAGTTGGCGCCGGCATCCTGCAGCAGGTACTGCAGGCCGACCACGCCGCCCATCATCGCCTTCATTTCCGGGCTGGCGTGGTTGTACTCGTTGTTCGGGCCCAGGAACGGATACAGGAACTGGTTGACGTTGTTGCCGGTGTTGCGCGAGAACCAGCTGGTCGGGTTGCCGGTGGTGGTGCCGTAGGTGCGCGGGGTGCCACCGTTGGCACGCAGGTCGATGTCGGTGTAGGTCGCCTCGGCGAAAATCTCGGTGCTCTCGCCCACCAGGAAGGTGCCGTTGAGGTAGGCGGTGTTGCGCTCGGACTTGGCGCCGGCATCGATCTCGTTGTTCATCCAGGTTTCCCAGACGCAACGCGGGCCGGCCGCTTCACTGGTCAGCACGTTCTTGCAGCCCGGTGCCGCCTCCTGCACGCGGCGGCCGGTCACCGGATCAAACGCGAAGTAGCTGCCCGGGTTGAACTCGCCCGGCTTGCTGCCCACGCCCAGGCGCAGGTTGTTGAGGTAGTTCGGGTTGTTGACGTAGTACTGGTCGGGCCGCTTGTCGTAGAAGTCGCTCAGCGGAATCGCGTCGCGGCGGTACATGTTCACCGCGCCGTAGATGTTGAAGCGGTTCTCGGCCAGGTCGCCGAAGCCGGCGGTGATGCTGGCCTGGCGTTCGCCGTAGGAGTCGATGCGCGAGGAGGTGTCGTTGGTGAAGCTGACTTCGGCACCCTGGAAGTTGCGCTTGGTGATCACGTTGATCACGCCGGCCACCGCGTCGGTGCCGTACACCGCCGAGGCGCCGTCGGTCAGCACTTCCATGCGCTCGATGGCCGCGGCCGGAATCGCATCGATGTTGACGAACTGGGTCTGGAAGCCGGCCGGTGCGCCGTAGTACGAAAGGCGACGACCGTTCAGCAGCACCAGCGTGCCCTGTGCACCCAGCCCGCGCAGGTTGGCCTGCGAAGCACCGTCGGAACCGGTGAACAGCGAACGCGCGTCCTGCTGCGCCGGGCGCGCGGCCGGCAGGTTGTCCAGCACCTGCAGCAGCGTGCGCGCACCCATGTTCTGGATGTCCTGCTTGCTGATCACCTGCACCGGCGATGCGGTTTCAACGTCGGTGCGGCGGATGTTGGAGCCGGTCACCTCGATGCGGGCCAGGTCGGTGGCCTTGTCCTTGCTCTCTTGTGCAACGGCAGGAACGGCGACCGAGAGCAGCACGCCGGCAATGGCCAGCGTCAGCGGAGCGATCGAGCGACAGGGGGGGCGGTGGTGGCGTGCGGGCAACATCGGGGTTCTCTCCTGGCAGGGGTGCGGCGCGAATGGTGGATCGGCGGGCAAAACGCTCCCGGGCCACGGCCAGCAGGGCCGTAGTCGGTATGGGCGGGGGGAGGAGCGGTGTTACGGGGGGGTCATGGGGCGACGATGCTGGCGGAGTCGCCCTCCTGGCCGATCAGCACGGCGTTGGCCCAGTTGGCACAGACCTGGGCGGGTTGGCTGCCCTGCGCACCCAGCGTGCGCAGGCTCAGGGTGGAAAGGCCACGGATGTCCAGCTCCGGCTTGACCACGCCGGGCGCCTTCACCAGGCCGCTGTCGTACAGCAGGCGGTTGTCGCCCCAGACCTGGAACTGCAGGCCACCGGCAGTGCGGCACGCGTCGTCGATGCCGAGGTCGGCGCGCAGCAGGCGCCAGCCGCCCTGCAGGCGCAGGTCGATGCGGCTGTTGGCGGCCACGCCCAGGCCACGGCGGAACTGCAGGCCGTTCATGCGCATGCCGGCATCGCCACGGAACGACTGGTCGGCGCGCACCTGGCTGGCCAGCGCGGCCGGCACCGGCAGCTCGGAGAGATAGCGCTGCCGGGCCGGTCGCTCCGGTTCCTGGTGCTCAAGGATGTGGAAGGTGGACAGCGCGATCGGGCCGACGTCGCGCGGCTGCAGCGCATCGAAGGCGCGGGCACTGCCCTGCGCTGCGGTGACCATCGGGTCGGTGCTGCTGGCGCCGTCGCCCTCCGGGTTCTGCACGCTCAGCACGCGGAACCGCAGCAGTCGGCCGGCATGCGCCGGGAAGTCGATGCGCTGCACCCCTTCCTTCAGCTGCAGGCGGCCACGGGCAATCGGCTCGCCCCACTCGCCATTGCTGTCGCCCAGGTACACCTCGTAATCGCGCACCTGGCCGTGCTTCCAGTTCTTGTCGTTGCGCGGGGCGATGTCGATGCCATCGATCATCCTGCGCTCGCCAAAGCCGATCACCCACTCGTGTGCCCCGGTGCGCACCGCCTGGTTGCGCACGCTGCGGAACCAGGTGGCGGGATCATCGTCGAAGACGTTTTCCAGCGCATGGCCGGGCTCTTCGGCCGGGCGGTTGACCACCAGCAGGCTGTCGGCCGGCAGTTCGCGGCCGAGCACCGGCGCGGCGGGGTAGGCATCATCGGCGACGGCAGCGGCTACCGCGAAGTCCAGCTGCAGCTGCAGCGGTTGGCGGATGTCCTGCGCGGTTGTGCGCACATGCAGCGTTCCGCGGCGCTCCTGGGCGTCGAAGTACCAGCCTTCGGGCGCAGTGTTGAAGGCGGCGGCGTCAGCCAACGCAGGCAGCGCGCGACCGCCGGCCTGCACCGCACGCGGCGCCTGCCGGCTGAGTACGCGCAGGCCATAGCGACGCTGCGCCAGCTGGCCGTTGTACTGGCCCTGCACCGCATCGATCTGCACCTGCACCGGGCCACTGCCCTGCGCCGGTGCCTGCACGCGGATCACCTGCGTGCTCGACTCGCCTTGCTGGTAACGGCGGGTGTTGCCATCGTCTTCGTACAGCGTGTACTGCGAATCACCCTGCGGGTACAGGTCGAACGTCACCTCATCCAGCGGCTTTTCACCGTCGAACAGCATCGACGGGTACATCGGCAGGATCGCACCGGCACGCACGAACACCGGCAGCGTGGCCAGGTCGACCTGGCGATCCAGCTGGCGTCCGTCGGCGGCGGCCTGCACGCGGCGGCCATCCCAGTAATCAATCCAGCCGCCGGCCGGCAGGTGGATGTCGCGGCGCCAGCCACGACTGGCTGCCTGGCTGCGGTATACCGGCGCCACCAGCAGGTCGCGGCCGAGCAGGAACTGGTACTTGTAGGTCTCATCCTGCGCATGCGGATCGCGCGGGTTGTCCCACATCAGGCCACGCACCGGCGGCGCGCCGGTCTGCGCGGCCTCGTGCACCAGCCCGTACATGTACGGGGTCAGGCGCATCTTCAACTTCAGGTAATCGCGGTTGATGCTGCGGTAGGGCTCGTCGTACCACCACGGGTGCTTGCGCGCGTTCGACGACCAGCCGCTCATGCCCATCAGCACCGGGGTGAACGCCTTCCACTGCAGGTCACGGGTGAAGGTTTCGGCGCTGCCGCCGAAAATCGCGTCGACGTCACCGCTGGCGTAGGCCATGCCGGACAGGCCCGAACCGACCAGGGTCGGCACGTGCCAGCGGATGTAGTCCCAACTGCTGCTCTGGTCGCCGGTCCAGGCCACTGCGTAGCGCTGGATGCCGGCCCAGCCCATCACCGTCCACAGGAACGGGCGCGAATCGGAATTGTCGAGGATGCCGTTGAACGCCTGGCGGTTGGCGTCCATCGCGAACTGGTAGCCCTTGCCGGTCCAGGCCACGTCCAGCTTCTGCACGCGGCTGCCGGCCTTGCCCACTTCCCAGGCGATCTTGTCGACGCCGTTCTCGGTCCACAGGCCGGTGCGGAAGCCATAGCCGGCCAGGCCCTTCACCGTTTCCGGCAACTGCTTGTAACCGCAGCCATACCCATCGTTGGGCAGGATCCAGCCACCGGGCATGTCGTGCGCGCGGTACTGCTTGGCCACGCTGTCGATCACGTCGGGGGTGGTGCCGGTCGGGCCGTCGCTCCAGCCCTCGGGCACGGTACCCGGCTTCTTCGCATTGTCGCCGTCGTTGTAGCAATCGGCATCGCCATAGGACAGCGCCCAGCGCGCGACCATGTTCGGGCGGCCGGTCAGCTGGGTGTAGCGTTCGATCAGCTTCGGCAGGTCGGCGCCGACGAAGTAGTACGCATCAAACCGATCTTCGCGATGCAGCAGCGTAGCCTGGTCGGGCTGGCGCAGGTCGTAGCTGCCATCGCTCCAGGTGTTGCGCAGCATGCCCCAGCCGCGGCTGCTGAGCAGCATGGGTGCCGGGCTCGGGCGGTCGCCCTCTTCCCAGCCGCCGGAATAGGACACCTCCAGCTCGCGCCCCTTGAACTGGTAGCGGCCGTTCTGCTGGCCACCACCGAAGTAGCCTTCGTCAGCCTGCGAGGACAGCACCTGCACGCTCTGCGTGGCATCCAGGTCCAGCGGCTGCAGTTCCTGCCACAACGCGGTGGGCTGGCCGTTGTCCAGGCGCTCCAGGCGCAGGCGCAACGGCTGCCGCTGCACATGCAGCACCAGTGCATCGGTACGCACGCGGATTTCCTGCGCGTCTTCTTCCAGCTGCGCCTTTACGTTCGCCTTCGGTTGCGGCAGTACGATCGGCGCGGCCTTGTCGCCGGCGCCGGTCAGCGTGCCATTGCGGCCGGCCTGCACGCGGATGATGTCGGTCGCCGGCAGTTCGATGCGGATGCGCGCGCCCTTGTCGGTCTGCAGGTCCCAGCCCTGCACGCCGTCGCGGCTGTCGCTGGCGGCCACCGAACGCAGGTTGCCGACCGGCTCTGCCCGGGCCGGCAGGGACGCCAGCATCAGCGCCGGCAACAGGGCCAGCATCAGCGGCGAGCGACGAACGCAGTTTTCCACGCGGACTCCCAACCCGTTCACCGGGCGTTTCGAAAGCGGTTGGGCCGACTCTAGGGCAGCGATTCGAAAGATGTCAACAAATTGAAAGGAAAAAGGAAGATATATTCCCTTGAAACGAAAGTTGTTGCGTCGCAATACTTTGTGTAAGCGCTTGCAGCTGCCTGTTAAGCGTTGTGCGATACGGCATCCAGCCTCTTCTTTCGTTTTCCCGCACGTCCAGCTCGAGGCAAACCCGGTATCACATTTTCTTTCTTTTTACTTTCGGTATTTGACATTTCGAAAGAAAACACAGATGGTGCGCTGGCCCAACTGGAACCTCCGAATGGACGTCACCCTGCTTTCCGATGTGTCCGCCTGGCAGCGCCTGGGCGGAGCCGATACCGCTACCGAAATCGCCCAGCAGCCTGCGCTGTGGGAAGCCCTCGCCCAGGACCTGTCGCGTGCCCGCGACCGCCTGCAGGCCTTCCTCGGCGACAGCCTCAACGATCCCCACCAGCGCGTGCTGTTCACCGGCGCCGGCAGCTCCGGCTTCATTGCCGAGATGGTGGCCGACGCGATCAACGCGCAGTGGCCAGCCGAGGTGCGCGTGGTGCACACCACCAGCCTGCTGACCCACCCGGCGCTGTACCTGCAGCGCGACCGCCCGACCCTGCTGGTCTCGTTCGGCCGCAGTGGCTCCAGCCCGGAAAGCGTGGCGGCAGTGGACCGCGTGCGCAGCGACGTGGATGACGCACGCTTCCTCGACATCACCTGCAACGCCGATGGCGAGCTGGCCCGCCGCGGTGCCGGCCGTGCCGATACCTGCACCCTGCTGATGCCGTCGGCCAGCTGCGACCGCGCCTTCGCCATGACCAGCAGCCTGACCTGCATGCTGCTGGCCGCGCTGACCGTATTCGACCGCTCGCCGTGGGACGCGCGCATCGCGCGCCTGAAGCAGATCGCCGCGCTGGCCCGCGAAGGCCAGGCGCAGTGGGATGCGCCGGTCGCCACGCTGGCGCAGCGCCCGTTCAACCGCATCATCTATCTCGGCAGCGGCCCGCTGGAAGCGCTGGCCCGCGAGTGCGCGCTGAAGGTGCTGGAGCTGACCGCCGGCCGCGTGCTGGCGCTGGCCAATACGCCACTGGGTTTCCGCCACGGCCCGAAGTCGACGTTGGACGGCAACACGCTGGTGGTGGTGCTGCGCAGCGTGCAGCCGCTGGCGCGCCGTTACGAGCAGGACCTGCTGGAAGAACTGCGCCGCGACGGCGTGGCCGGTCAGGTGCTGGCGATCGGCCCGCATTCGGATATCGGTGCCGAAGACGAATACACCCTCACCGTGCCGGCACTGGATGACCCGTGGCTGGCGCCGGTGTGGCTGGGCTTTGCGCAGCTGTTCGCGCTGCAACGCTCGGCCGCGTTGGGCCTGACCCCGGACAACCCGTTCCCGGACGGCACCGTCAACCGCGTCGTCAAGGGCGTCACCATCCACCATGGCTGAGCTGATCGCCCACGCCGGCTACGGCATCGACATCGGCGGCACCAAGATCGAGCTGGTGGCGTGCGATGCGGCGATGCAGGTCACCTGGCGCCGCCGCGTCAGCACGCCGCAGGGCGACTATGAAGGCTTCCTGCAGGCGATGCTGGGGCTGGTGGCCGATGCAGATGCCGCACTGGGCCGCAACGACGCCGCCATCGGCATCGCGCTGCCCGGCGTGCGTGATCGCCGCACGGGTCGCCAGCTCAGCGCGAACGTGCCGGCACTGACCGGCCACAGCGTGGCGTCGGATCTGCAGTCCCGCCTGCAGCGCCCGCTGCACTTCGGCAACGACCTGCAGTGCTTCGCCCTGTCGGAAGCACATGGCGGTGCCGCCGACGGCTACCCCAGCATGTTTGGCGCCATCCTCGGCACCGGTGCAGGCGGTGGTTTCTGCCTGCACGGCCGCCTGCTGTCCGGCTTCAACGGCCTGGCCGGCGAATGGGGCCACTGGAGCGTGCCCGGCCACCTGCTGCAGCGCCACGGCCTGCCGCTGATCGACTGCGCCTGCGGCCTGCAGGGCTGCGTGGAGCGTTACGTCTCCGGCAGTGGACTGGCGATGATCGAACGCCATCTGGGCGGCAGTGCCGCCGACGCCAGCGCGGTGATCGCACTCGCCGAAGCCGGCGATACCCGCGCGCGCAAGGCGCTGGACATCCACCGCGACCTGCTCGGCCACAGCCTGGCCGCACTCGTGCTGGCGCTGGACCCGCATGTGATCGTGCTGGGCGGTGGCCTCTCGCAGTACGCGCCGCTGTACCAGCAGCTGCCAGCGGCCATCGCCGCCCATCTGTTCAACGGCGTGCAGGTACCGCCGATCGTGCCGCCCCGCTTCGGCGATGCCGGCGGCGCACGTGGTGCTGCCCTGCTCGCCTGCCACCCCTCGTTTTCCTGATGTCCGGAGCCTGACCATGTCCCCGTTGCAGACCCTGCTTGCCTCCCACCGCGCCGGTGCCAACGTCGGCCTGTACAGCGTCTGCTGCAGCAACGAGCAGGTGCTGCGCGCCGCCATGCACGTGGCACTGGCGCACGGCACCGTGCTGCTGATCGAGGCCACCTCCAACCAGGTCGACCAGTTCGGCGGCTACACCGGCATGACCCCGCCGCAGTACCGCGATTACGTCGGCACGCTGGCAGATGAAGAAGGGTTCCCGCGCGAGCGGCTGATCCTGGGCGGTGATCATCTTGGCCCGAATGCCTGGCAGAAGCACCCGGCCGCCGAAGCGATGACCCACGCCCGCGTGCTGATCGAGGCCTACGTCGCCGCCGGCTTCCACAAGATCCATCTGGACTGCAGCATGTCCTGCGCCGATGACCCGGTGCCGCTGCCCGATGCCATCGTCGCCGCACGCTCGGCCGAGCTGGCCGGGATCGCCGAGCGCACCGCCACCGAGCATGGCCTGCCACCGCCGGTCTACGTGATCGGTACCGAAGTGCCGATTCCCGGAGGCGAAGCCTCGCTGGCCGAAGGCCTGCAGGTGACCACGCCCGCGGCCGCCGCGCAGACCCTGGCCATCCACCAGCAGGCATTCGATACGCCGCAGCTGCGCGATGCCTGGCAGCGCGTGATCGCGATGGTGGTGCAGCCGGGCGTGGACTTCGACCACAGCAGCGTGCACGAGTACGATGCCGCCGCCGCTGGCACGCTGGCCGATTTCCTCGAACAGCAGCCGCGCATCGTGTTCGAAGCGCACTCCACCGACTACCAGCGCGAAAGCGGGCTGCACGCACTTGTGCGCGACCACTTCGCCATCCTCAAGGTCGGCCCGGCCGCCACCTTCGCCTATCGCGAAGCGCTGTTCGCGCTGGCTGCGATCGAAGCGGAACTGCTGCCGGCCGCGCAATGCTCGCGCCTGCCGCAGGTGCTGGACGAGGTGATGGTGGCGCAGCCGAAGTACTGGCAGTCCTACTACCAGGGCGATGACGCCGCACTGCGCCTGCTGCGCCGCTTCTCCTTCAGCGACCGCTGCCGCTACTACTGGGGCGAACCCGCATTGCTGCAGGCGGTGCAGACCCTGTTCGCCAACCTGGAACGGCAGGCGCCGCCGCTGGTACTGCTCAGCCAGTACCTGCCCGAGCAGTACCGCGCCGTGCGCGAAGGCGCCCTGGCCAACACCCCCACCGCGCTGGTGCAGCACCGCATCGGCCTGTGCCTGGGCGAGTACGCCCGCGCCTGCAGTGCCAACCAGGCTGGCCCCCGCAAGCAGAACGAAAGTTCGGCTGCCTCCGTTCTTGCGAACGGCTAATCTCTACCTTTCCTGACGACACCGAGAGATGGCCATGCGCAACACCCGCTCCCGCCGGCAACAGATCCTGCAGCTGCTGATCGAGCATGGCTCGGTGCAGGTGGCCGATCTGGTCGAGCGCTTCGGCGTGTCGGCGGTGACCATCCGGGCCGACCTGACCCACTTCGAGTCGCAGGGCCTGGCCAACCGCACCCACGGCGGCGCCACCCTGGTGCGCACGCCGCCGCAGGAACAGGACATCCACGAGAAGGATGCGCTGAACCTGCCGCTGAAGGAGTCCATTGGCGTCTGCGCCGCACGCCTGGTGCGCCCCGGTGACAACATCATCATCGATTCCGGTTCGACCACGATGACCCTGGCCCGCCACCTGCGCACACAGCGCGACGTGACGGTGATGACCAACGGGTTGAACATCGCCTGGGAGCTGGCCAACGCACCGGGCATCAACGTGCTGCTGACCGGCGGCCTGCTGCGCCAGCAGTCGCTGTCGCTGCAGGGCAGCCAGGCCGAAGCCAGCCTCAACTCGTACAGCTTCGACACCCTGTTCCTGGGCGTGGATGGCCTGGACCTGCAGTTCGGCCTGACCACCCACGACGAAGCCGAAGCCCGCCTCAACCACCGCATGGTCGAGCGCGCGCGCCGCATCGTGGTGCTGACCGATGCCTCCAAGTTCGGCCGCGTCAGCCTGCACCGCATTGCGCGCCTCGACCAGATCCACACCATCATCACCGACGCCGGCATCGACGACGCCACCCGCGAGGGGCTGCAGCGACTGGGCATCGAGGTGATCATCGCCGAGCCCACCGCATGACCGACACCCGCTCCCTGCAGGGCCGCATCCTCACCCCACTGGGTTGGCGGCGTGGCCACGTCCATTTCGATTCGCACGTGCGCCAGCTGCAGGTGGACGACCACAGCGGCGCTGACGATCTGCAGCTGCCGGTGATCCTGCCCGGCTTCATCGACCTGCATGTGCATGGCGCAGCCGGCGTGGACCTGATGCAGGGCGGCGACGTGGCGCGCACCATTGCCCGCACCCATCTGCGCTTTGGTACCACCACGCTGCTGGCGACCACCATGACCGCCGGCCTGGACGAAATCGAGCATGCGCTGCAGGGCGTGGCCGCCACCATGGCGGCGCCCGATGCCGAGGCGGCCTGCATCGTCGGCGTGCATCTGGAAGGGCCGTTCATCAGCCCGCAACGGCTGGGCGCGCAACCCAACCGAACGATCGAAGCGACGCTGGCGCTGGTGCAGCAGCTGCATGCACTCGCCCCGATCCGGGTGATGACGCTGGCGCCGGAGATTGGCGAGCACACTGCGTTGATTCCCGCGCTTGCAGCGATGGGCATCCGTGTGCAGCTCGGCCACAGCGCCGGTACCTACGAGGAAGGCGTGGCCGCGCTGCAGGCCGGTGCCTCCGGTTTCACCCACCTGTTCAACGGCATGACCGGCGTCGATCACTATCGCCCGGGCATCGCTGCGGCCGCGCTGGCGCATGCGCAGTACGCCGAGATCATTCCCGACCTGCAGCACATCCATCCCGGCGTGATCCGGCTGGCCGCGCGCGCAATCCCGCGCCTGTATGCGGTGACCGACGCCACCGCTGCCACTGGCATGCCCGATGGCGAATACGCACTGGGCGAGCAGCGCGTGCACAAGTGCAGCGGCTGCGTGCGACTGGCGACCGGTTCGCTGGCCGGCAGCGCGCTGACCATGGACCAGGCGCTGCGCAACCTGGTGCGGGTCGGGCTGGACCTGGCCGATGCCTCGCAACGCGTTTCCACCTTCCCGGCCGACTACCTCGGCCTGGGCGATCGCGGCCGCATCGCGCCCGACGCCCGCGCCGACCTGGTGGTGCTGGACGCCGAACTGCGCCTGCAGCAGGTGGTGGTCGGCGGGCACGTGGTTGATTTGAACGCTGCAAACGCCTGACGTGCCGCCCGTCCTGACGCCTGGAACACCTGACGTACCACCGCTCCTTGACGCCGGAAATGCCTGACGCACCGCCTTTGTAGAGTCGAGCTTGCTCGACTGCTCTGCCGCGCCCTGCGCGGTCAGTCGAGCAAGCTCGACTCTACGAAAGCAATCCGCACCGAAACGCCTCCTGGGAATATGCCGATGACTGCACCCACCGCCCCGCGCTGGCCCGTACGCTACCTGCTCTTCATCGGCGGCCTCGGCGGCCTGCTGTACGGCATCGACATCGGCATCATCGCTGGTGCCCTGCCCTATCTTGAAGCGACCGCCAGCCACGCCTGGCAACTCAGCAGCCAGCAGCTCGGCTTCGTCGTGGCGGCGGTGCTGCTGGGCAGCGTGCTGTCCTCGCTGTTCGCCGGCATGGTGGCCGACCTGGTCGGCCGCCGCGGCGCGATGCTGCTGGCCGGCCTGCTGTTCACCGCGTCGATTCCGATCATGGCGCTGGCCTCGGGCTACACGCCGTTGCTGCTCGGCCGCCTGCTGCAGGGCATCAGTGGCGGCCTGATCGGTGTGGTGATTCCGCTGTACCTGGCCGAAGTGCTCAGCCCCGAACGACGCGGGCGCGGTGCGGCCATGTTCCAGCTGCTGCTGACCATCGGCCTGGTGCTGGCGGCGCTGATCGGCCTGTACCACGCACATGCAGTCGACGCCGCCGCTGAAGCCGTGCGCTCACTGCCGGTCGCGCAACAGGCGCAGGAACTGTTCACGGTGAAGGACCACGCCTGGCGCACCATCTTCTGGACCTGCCTGGCGCCGGGCCTGCTGTTCTGCGCCGGCATCTTCTGGCTGTCCGAGTCGCCGCGCTGGCTGGTGCGCCGCGGCCGCATCGATGATGCGCGCCGCAGCCTGCAGCGGGTACTGCCCGCTTCGGAGGTGGAGCCGACGCTTGCACAGATCCAGGCACCGGAATCGAGCAGCCGCGACGGCAAGCGCGACCCGCTGCTCAGCCGCCGCTATGTGGTCCCGTTCCTGCTCGCCTGCGTGGTGCTGGCCTGTACCCAGGCCACCGGCATCAACTCGGTGCTGGCGTACGCGGTGAACATCCTCAACCAGGCCGGCCTGTCCGGCTCGGTGGCCAACAGCGCCGACGTGGCGATCAAGCTGCTCAATGCGGTGATGACCGTGGTCGCGCTGCTGCTGGTCGATCGCAAGGGCCGCAAGTTCCTGCTGATGCTCGGCAGCGGCGGTATCTGCGTGGCCCTGCTGGCCGCCGCGACCCTGTTCTTCCAGGCCGAGCGTGGCCGCGCAGACGTGCAATCGCAGCTGCAGGCCGCCGTCAGCGGCGATGGCCTGCAGCTGGTGCTGGATGAAACGCAGTGGCAGCGCCTGGGCGGAGGCATCGACAGCGAAGGCCGGCCACTGCAGCTGACCGTGTCGTACGCCTACGGCGATTTCACCAATGTGCGCGCCCTGCGCAGCGACAACCTGACCGATCGCGAGCTGCGCATCGAGCGTGCCGGCACCGTGCAGCCGGACAGCGTGATCGGCGCGTTCTTCCGCAAACTGCATCTGAACCCGTTCGCCGACCCGGCCAAGGCCGCGCAGGCACCGTTGCGCATCGAGCAGGCCCGCATCGGCCCGGTGCCGCCGCCGGCACACGGCTGGGCGGTGGCCGCCTGCATCCTGGTATTCGTCGCGTTCTTCGCGGTCGGCCCCGGCGTCTGCGTGTGGCTGGCGCTGTCCGAGCTGATGCCCAACCGCATCCGCTCCAACGGCATGAGCATCGCGCTGCTGATCAACCAGTTCGTGTCCACCACCATCGCCGCGATCTTCCTGCCCACGGTGGGCCACTACGGCTACGCCAGCATGTTCGTGTTCTGGGCGGCGTGCACCTTCGTGTTCTTCCTGGTGGCCGCGCTATGGCTGCCCGAGACCAAGGGCAAGTCGCTGGAGGAGATCGAAGCACGGTTTGCCGGCAAGCGGGGCTGATCGCGGCGTCGCGATTGAACAGCCCGTCTTCCGGAATCCTGTCGTGAACAGCCCGATTCGGTGCCAGCAAGCGTGATGCATCCCGCAGGAATGGCGTAGCTCGCGGCAGCCGGCGGCGTCCTGCGCCAACAGTTCTCCCACTACAAAGGGAGATTCTGCATGGGCATGGATGCCGCTGGTGTCGCACTGGTCCGGGCAATCACGCTCGACGCCCGGCAACCACGCCTGCTGCGCCTGCAGGGGCTGCATGAAACGTG
>NZ_JAOEDV010000078.1:0-19831 GCF_029837545.1 Stenotrophomonas sp. GD04024
CGCCTGCATGCCTTCGACCGCCCTGATCCAGAACGACATCGTCGTCTTCGGTTTGATCGCCGCCACCCTCGGCGCCGTGTTCTGGACCGCCTCGCGCGAGCAGGGGCTGTGGAAGCGCTTCTACACCTTCGTGCCGGCACTGCTGCTGTGCTACCTGATTCCCGGCATCTACAACACCGTAGGCCTGATCGACGGCCAGAACACCAAGCTCTACAACCCGATCGCGCGCGACATCCTGCTGCCGGCGGCGCTGATCCTGCTGACCCTGGCGGTGGACATCAAGGGCATCCTGCGGCTTGGCCCGAAGCTGGTGCTGATGTACCTGGGCGCTTCGGCCAGCATCATGCTCGGTGCCGTGGTGGCCTTCCTGGTGATGCGCGCGATCCACCCCGACACCGTGGCCGGCGATACCTGGGCCGGCATGGCTGCGCTGGCCGGCAGCTGGATCGGCGGCGGTGCCAACATGCTGGCGATGCGCGAAGTGTTCGACGTCAACGCCACCACCTTCGGCCAGTTTGCCGTGGTCGATGTCGGTGTCGGTTACGTGTGGATGGCGGCGCTGATCTTCCTGGCCGGGCGCGCGGCGAAGATCGATGCGCGCAGTGGCGCCGATACCTCGGCCATCGATGAGCTGAAGGAGCGCATCGCGCGCTTCCAGGCCGAGCACGAGCGAATTCCCAGCCTCACCGACCTGATGCTGATCGTGGCGGTGGCCTTCGGTGGCGTCGGCCTGGCGCATGCCATCGGTGCGCCGCTGGCCGCATGGTTCAAGATCAACGTCAGCTGGGCCGCACAGTTCAGCCTGGATGCGCCATTCGTGTGGGTGGTGGTGCTGTCGACCACGCTGGGCCTGGGCCTCAGTTTCACCCGTGCGCGCACCCTGGAAGGCGCGGGCGCCTCGCGCCTGGGTTCGCTGCTGCTGTATTTCCTGATCGCCTGCATCGGCATGCAGATGGATCTGCTGGCGCTGCTGGACCGCCCGTGGCTGTTCCTGCTCGGCCTGATCTGGATCGCCGTGCACATCGTGCTGCTGTGGTGCCTGGGCAAGCTGCTGAAGGTGCCGTTCTTCTACTTCGCCATCGGTTCGCAGTCGAACATCGGTGGCCCGGCCTCGGCGCCGGTGGTGGCGGCGGCGTTCCATCCGGCCCTGGCGCCGGTCGGCGTGCTGCTGGGGACGATGGGCTACGCCACCGGCACCTATCTGGCCTACGTCGTCGGCATCACCTTGCGCGCGCTGGCCGGGCAGGGCTGAGCGGGTAGTGCCGGCCGCTGGCCGGCAACCAGGCGATGCTTCACAGTTTCAGGAAATTGCCGGCCAGCGGCCGGCACTACCGATGCTTTACGCCACCGGCAAGCCGCGTTCGATCAACCAGGCTTTCGCGTCTTCCGCGTCCTGCTCGAACCGCGCCGAGTGAAAAGTTGGGCGCCGCAAGGTTCGGCGCGTCGCCACGCGCCCGTGGCCAACCGCGCCCGCGGCTTTACGCCACCGGCAAGCCGCGTTCGACCAGCCATGCCTTCGCATCCTCGGCATCCTGCTCGAACCACGCCTTCGTAGACCCCAGCCGGTACGTATACCCCCACGCATCCATGTCGGCCATCAGCCGTTCGCTGCCGACACCGGGCAGCTGCCCGGCCAGCACGATCTGCAGGTAGCAGGTAGCGTCTTCCTCGGCCACCGAGTCGGTGGCATCGGTGTGCACCTGCGCACGCCGCTCCGGCGGCAGCACGATCAGGTGGCAGGCTTCGTGCAGCATCGAGTGCACGGGCGTGTCATCGCGCACGTACACGTTGCTGGCGATGATGCCCGCCTCCGGTTCGCCCCAGTAGCTGCCGGGAATCGGTTCACCGGCGGCCACGTGGTGCAGCCGAAGGCCATGCGCGGCGAGCAGGCACTGCGCATCGGCGAAGGCGATGTCGCCCACGCAGGTGATGTCCACGGCGGTTGTCGTATCGGTCATGCGGGTCACGCGGCCCCGCCCATGCAGGCACGGGCGGGGCAGGGCATCAGGGTTTGTCCGGGCCTTCAGGCAGCGCCACGGAGATGTCCAGCACGTCGTGCTGGCCATCCTTCACCAGGTCGACCTTCACTGCATCGACGTCGATGTTCACGTACTTCTTGATCACTTCCAGCAGCTCGCGCTGCAGCAGCGGCAGGTAGTCCGGGCCACCGCGGTGGCTGCGTTCCTGCGCGATGATGATCTGCAGGCGGTTCTTGGCGGTTTCGGCGGTGGTCTTCTTCGCTTTGAGGAAATCAAACAGGCCCATGCTTACCCTCCGAACAGCTTGCTGAAGAAGCCCTTCTTCTCGACGTTGGTGAAGCGCATCGGGCGTTCTTCGCCGAGGATGCGCGCGACGGCGTCTTCATAGGCCTGGCCGGCAGCGGATTCGACATCCAGGATCACCGGCTCGCCCTTGTTGGAGGCGTTGAGCACGTCGCCCGATTCCGGGATCACGCCAATCGCCTTCAGGCCGAGGACTTCCTCGACGTCGGCGATGCTCAGCATCTCGCCGCTTTCCACGCGCACCGGGGTGTAGCGGGTCAGCAGCAGGAAGGCCGGCACGTCCTGGCCGGACTCGGCCTTGTGGGTCTTCGAATCGAGCAGGCCGATGATGCGGTCGGAGTCGCGCACCGAAGACACTTCCGGGTTCACCACCACCACCGCGCGGTCGGCGAAGTACATCGCCAGGAAGGCGCCCTTCTCGATGCCGGCCGGGGAGTCGCAGATGATGTAGTCGAAGCCGTCGGCGGCCAGGTCCTTCAGGACCTTGCCCACGCCTTCCTGGGTCAGCGCGTCCTTGTCGCGGGTCTGCGAGGCAGCCAGCACGTACAGGTTGTCGAAGCGCTTGTCCTTGATCAGGGCCTGCTTGAGGGTGGCTTCGCCGTGCACGACGTTGACGAAGTCGTACACCACGCGGCGTTCGCAGCCCATGATCAGGTCGAGGTTGCGCAGGCCGACGTCGAAGTCGATCACCGCCACCTTCTTGCCGCGGCGCGCCAGGCCGCAGGCCAGGCTCGCGCTGGAAGTGGTCTTGCCGACGCCGCCCTTGCCGGAGGTGACTACGATGATTTCAGCCAAAGGACTTCTCCTGATGATTCTGTTTGGGGGCTGCGTCAGTCCAGCGCAGCGATCTTGATCTGGTCCTGTTCCAGCCACACCTGCACGGCCTTGCCGCGCAGGTTGTCCGGCACATCGTCCAGTACCTTGTAATGGCCTGCAATGGCGACCAGTTCCGCATGGAAATCGCGGCAGAAAATACGCGCCGCGGTGTTGCCCTGGGCCCCTGCCAGCGCGCGGCCGCGCAGGGTCCCGTAGATATGGATGCTGCCGTCGGCGATGACCTCGGCGCCTGCACCGACGGTGGCCATCACGGTCAGGTCGCAGTTTTCCGCGTACAGCTGCTGGCCCGAGCGTACGTTGCCCAGCTGCATGCGGCCCGGCTGCGGCGCGGCGGCATCGGCGACCTTGGCCACCGGCGCGGCGGGGGCCGGCTTGGGCTCCGCACGGACGGCGCGGCGCGGTTCTGGCGCGGGCGCCGGCGGGGCCGGTTCGGCCTCGGCACGCTCGTACTGCGCGCGGAACTTGGCCAGCAACGGCAGGCCGAGCTGCTGCGAAAGCAGATCGACCGCGCTGGTGCCGTAGGCCAGTGCCACCGGCAGCACGCCCGCGCTGCGCAGGCCGTCGACCAGCGCCTGTGCGGTGGCCACGTCCGGGACCTGGCTCAGGCCGCCGAAATCGAGGATCACCGCAGCGCGGCCGAACAGCTTCGGTGCGCGGGTCACGCGCTCGCGCATTTCCTGCACGAGGCGTTCGACATCAAGGGTACGGATGCGCAGGTTGGCGATGCCCACCTGGCCGATCTTCAGTTCACCGGCCTGTTCGTAATCGAAATTCACCGCCACGCTCAGGTCCCCGTCGGCCGCTGTGCCTGCGCCGGCAGCTGCCGGGCGCGTGTCCATGCCACATCCGGCAGCTTGCCGCGGTAGGTTTCCTGCACCCACGGATAGCTGCACAGTTCCTTGGCCAGCATGCTGGCACGCACATCGACCTGGGCCATGGTGTTCTGGCCCAGCTCGCGGAAGCCGAAGCTGCCGTGGAAGAGCAGGGCGGCATCGGCGCCATGGTCGAGGAAGACCTCGCAGGTCATCTGCGGGTAGCGCAGCTCGGCGAAGCTCTGGGCGTCGGCATAGAACGCACGGCCGACGCCACCGCCGCGACGGCGGCTGGCGACCACGATGCGGTCGATATAGAAGAACGGGGTGTCCAGCTGCTGCTTGAACCAGGCGAAGTTGCTGCTGTCGTGCTGGCTGTCGCTGCCGAAGCCGATCAGGAATCCGGCCAGGTTGCCGTCGCGCTCGGCGACGCGGAAATACTCAGCGGTTTCGTAGAACAGGCGCAGTCGGGCCGCATCCAGGGGAAGGATGGCCAGGCCAGCGTTGTTGTTCAAAGCCAGGACGGAATCGAGCTCGTGCTCGCGCACGTCGCGGATGACAATCGACATTGTGACTCCGTGGGGTAACGCGGTTGGTCCATCAAGGGACCCTGCGCACGATTATTGCATGCCCGGGGTGGGCTGCGGCATGAACAGGGGATATGCCCGAGCATGACTTTCGGCGCTTGGGAGCGGCCGTGCACGGGCTACGATGAGGGATGCTGGCCCGACTGAACCACAATGCGATGCTGCGCTACTCCGGGTTGTTCACCTGGGGCACCGTCGGCCTTTGGCTCGCGATCTACCTGATCGATCCTGTCTCGCTGACGCTGGAGACGCTGGACGGCGAAGCCGGCTTCCGCATCATCCCCTGGGCCTCGGCCTACCTGGCTTTCGGCATCGTGTACTGGGCGCTGACCCGCTCGCTGGGCGAGGGCCGTCCGGGCTTCTTCGACCATGCGGCGCTGATCCTGCTGACCGCCTGCGCGATCGGCGTCAGCTATTTTTCCGGTACCGCGCTGGGCAGCATCCTGCTGATGGTGGTGGCCGGCCTGCTGCCATGGCTGCTGGGGCCGCGCATCGGCGTGGTCTGGCTGGTGGCCAGCAACCTGGCGGTGTTGCCGGTCTATATCCAGCCGCTGGGCTTCCCGCCGTTCATCGCCGTGCTGCAGGCGGTGGGCTACATGGGCTTCTCCAGCTTCGTGTTCGTGATCGCGCTGGTGGCCCGTCGCCAGGCCGAGGCCCGCGACGAGCAGCGCCGGCTCAACTCGGAACTGCGTGCCACCCGCGCCCTGCTGGCCGAAAGCGCCCGGGTCAATGAGCGCACGCGCATCTCGCGCGAGCTGCATGACCTGCTGGGCCACCAGCTGACCGCGCTGACCCTGAACCTGGAAGTGGCCGGCCACCTGGCCGACGGCCAGGCGCTGGAGCATGTGAAGCGTTCCCACGCATTGGCCAAGCTGCTGCTGGGCAACGTGCGCGAGGTGGTCAGCCAGCTGCGCGAGACCGGCGCCATCGACCTGGCCGCGGCGCTGCGCCCGCTGACCGAGAACGTGCCCTCGCTGGACATCCAGCTGGAGATCGAGGATCCCCTGAACGTGGAGGACCCGCAGCGGGCCCACGTGCTGCTGCGCTGCACCCAGGAGATCATCACCAATGCCGTGCGCCACGCCGGTGCCCGCCACCTGTGGATCAAGGTGTACCGTGAAGCGCCGGACCGGGTGGTGGTGGAGGCACGCGACGACGGCGTCGGCGCGGAAATGGTCAATGTGGGCAATGGCTTGCGCGGCATGCGCGAGCGCCTGCAACAATGTGGTGGCCAGCTGCAGGTCGAGACCCGTCCCGGCGAAGGCTTCCGCCTGCGGGCGACGGTGCCGGCAACGGTGCTGGTGGCCGCCCTTACCAAGGTTCCTGAAGGAGTACGTTGATGATTCGCGTCTGCCTGGTCGATGACCAAACCCTGGTGCGGCAGGGAATCCGCTCCCTGCTGGCGCTCGACGATGGCATCGAGGTGGTGGCCGAGGCCGGCGATGGACGGCAGGCAGTCGAGCTGATCCCGCAGGTGCGTCCCGATGTGGTCCTGATGGACATGCGCATGCCGGTGATGTCCGGGCTGGAGGCGCTGCAGGTGCTGTCACGGCAGGAGCAGCTGCCGCCGACCATCATCCTCACCACCTTCGATGACGACCAGCTGGTGCTGGCCGGGCTCAAGGCCGGTGCCAAGGGCTACCTGCTCAAGGACGTGACCCTGGCGCAGCTGGTTGGGGCCATCCGCACCGTGGCCGACGGCGGTTCGCTGGTGCAGCCGGCAGTGACCCAGCGGCTGCTGTCCGGCCTGGAACACATGCGCAACGAGTTCGTCAGCCTGGACCGGCCCGACCCGCTGACCGACCGCGAGACCGAGATCCTGCGGCTGATGGCCAGCGGATTCTCCAACAAGGAGATCGCCAACTCGCTGGGCGTGGCCGAAGGCACGATCAAGAACCACGTGTCCAACATCCTTTCCAAGCTGGGTGTGCGCGACCGTACGCGCGCCGTACTGAAGGCGTTCGAACTCCAGCTGGTCTAGGGAAAATCGTTCCGGTACAACAACTTGGGCGACGGCCGGGGGTTCCGGCCAAGCGCGCCCCCTACTGGCGGGTGGCGGTATGCGTTACCCTTCGAATTCTTTGTCCATACAAATACGCAGCCGGCAGGGAAACCGGTGCGCCAATCCCGATAAACAATGCCCGCGAAGCCTGCTAGGATTGGCGCTTCGCTTCAATCAACCCGGCCGTGGGATCGGCCCCGGAGACTCTCTGAATGACCCGTATTATCGAGTTCCTGATCGCCTTGGGGATCGTGGCTGGCCTGTTCGTCATCATTGGCGTATGTCTGCCGGGCGAGCGTCACATCACCGAAAGCATCGAGACCAACCGCAAGATGACGATCGTGTACGACACGGTCAGCAGCCTGCGCCGCTTCAAGGACTGGAACCCGCTGGTACTGCGCGATCCCGCCGTTGAACTGAAGCTGTCCGGCCCGGCCTCCGGCGTCGGTGCCACTCTCGACTTCACCTCCAAGGACCTGGGCACCGGCTCCTGGAAGATCACCGAAGCCGAAGAGAACAAGCGCGTTGCGATCGCCATCGAAGACCCGACCAAGGGTCACGACAAGGTCACCACCTTCACCCTGGAGCCGACCGGCAAGGGTGGCCGCAACGTCAAGATCACCCAGGACTACTCGGTGAAGTACGGCTTCGACCTGTTCGGTCGTTATGCCGGCCTGTATGTCAGCCGCCAGATTGGCGACGACATCAAGATGGGCCTGTCGCGCATGGCCAACATGCTCGCCACCGTCCCGAACGTCGACTACCGCACCCCGGAAGCGCCGCTGACCGATCTGGCCATCGTCGATGTGCCGGCTGAAGACCTGCTGGTCGTCAACGCCGGTAACGTGGACCGCGGTCAGGACACGATCACCAAGTCCATCAAGGACAACCAGGAGTGGATCAAGCGCGTGATGGAGGCCAATGGCCTTGAAGCCGCCGGCCCGTTCCGGATCATCACCACCGACTTCGGTGCTGAGAAGTACGCCTTCGACATCGCCCAGCCGGTGAAGAAGAAGGGTGCTGAAGGTGCCACCGCTGAAGAGCTGACCGTCAAGATCGACGGCGGCGCTCCGGTCAAGTACGTGCACGTTGCTCCGCACCGTTCGGCGCATGCGGCCTACGCTGGCCACATGGCAGGTCTGGACGTGGCCCGCAACGGCCTGCGTGCCTGGGCCGTGACCTCGGGCAACGAAGTCATCGACCGTCCGTACGAGACCTGGAAGGACGGCATCGACAAGTCGTTCACCCAGGACGGTACCTACGACATCTACTGGGCCGTCAAGTAAGCCTCGGCTGACCCATGTAGTGTTGGACACGAAAACGCGCCGCTTCTTGCGGCGCGTTTTTTTTCATCTGGCGCCCGGCAAGGGCGTTGCGCAAGGAGCCCTCATGTTCAATCTCGAACGCCGTGCCCGTAAGCCTTCCCTGCTGGCCTGCCTGGGGGCATTGCTGGCCGCCACCTCGATCGGCCTGTCCGCCTATGCCTCGCATGGGGTGGCCGATCCGTTGGCGCAGCAGCATCTGAACATGGCAGCGCTGTACGCATTCGCGCACGGTGCGGTGCTGGTGGCGCTGGGCCCGCGTGCGCAGGGGGCGATCGCGCACCTGGCGTTGTACGTACTGCTGCTGGGCGTGCTGCTGTTTTCCGGCAGCCTGGTGGGCGGGGCGCTATGGCAGTGGCCGACGCGGATGGCGCCGATCGGCGGCACCAGCATGATGGCCGGATGGGTGCTGCTGGCGATCAATGCGTTGAGGCGGTGACGGCAGCCGGGCTGTCGCTTCGATCCATGCTGATGCGATCGTGATGGTTCATGGGCGTTACTTTTCTTTTCGCGCGAAACGAAAAGTGACCAAAAGAAACGCGCCGCCGGCCGCGAGCCGGTGCTGCGCACCGGTGCCCTGCGCTCCTCGGCCCGTCGAGGGACGGTGCGGAGAGCAGCCGAGCATGGCTCGGCTCTACAGAATCGCACGCACCTCTTCGCCCTCGACGGACCTGCGGTGCTCGGCTCGCTTGAAGGCGGACCCAACAGCCGCGCGCTGATCCGTTGCAGAGGCTTCGAGCGAAGCGACCGGCTTTTGCCTTTGCTCTCTTGTTCCATTCCGTGGCGGATGCACACGGAAACTGTCAGAGGCCGGGCGGGTGGGCTGGACAGGGGTATCCGCGCCATGGATGGCGCGGCTAAGCCTCCAGGGACGGATTCACGGCGTCCCCTGCGCAGCCTACCCGCCCGGACAGCGCCATGAATTTCGCCTTGCGGTCGCCACGAGGGGCTCAGCCGTTGGCCGGTCTCCAGCACCAGTGCCACGGTTCGTAGACGATCCCGTGCGGGTTGTCGCGCGGGTAGCTCAGTTGGAAGCCGTGCGCGCCGGCATGGCGCTGCAGCCAGGCAAACGCATCGGTGGCGTCGAAGGATTCCTCTGCCGGCGCATCGCCCGGCGTACCGATGTCCAGCGCATGGCCGCTGTGGTGTTCGCTGAAGCCCGGCGCGGCATTGACCTTCAGGATCTCGGCCACGCCCAGCCCGCGTGCCAGCTTCCGTTCGAAGATGCCCAGCTGGTAGGCATGGCTGCGAAAACCAGAGATCGCGTCCAGTGCCACGCCATCCCGTGCAGCGTGCAGGCGCATCCGGCGCCAGCCCTGCGCAGCGCCGCGGCGCAGCCACAGCGGGCGGGCGAAGCGGTCACGACCGGCGAAATGCAGCAGGCAGGGTTCGGCCTCCAGCGGCAGGCCGCTGTCGTCTGCGTAGCGCTGGGCGTCCAGGCCCAGCTGCTGCAGGCGCTGCTGCAGCCCGGCCAGCGGAAGCCATTGATCTTCCAGCGCTGCCCCGAATGGCCGAGCTGCCACTGCGTCCAGCAGTGCCAGCGCTTCCTCGACCCCGGGTTCGCGCGGCAGTCGTGGCACCATCGAATGCACGCCGCGCGGCAGTACGGCCGCCAGATAGCGGCCATCACGCTTGCGCCGCAGCACCCAGCGCGCCTGCGCCAACAGGCGTGCGTCCAGGTTGCTGCGCGCGCGCAGCAGGCCGGCGGGCCACAACTCGATGGTCGCGGTATTGATCAGCAGGGGCGGGCGTCGTTGCATCGCCGCAGCTTACTGCCGCGGCACCGATGCGGCCACCTTGCGCAGGGCATCGAGCAGCACCTGCGGCCGGTCCACGCTGAGCAGCAGCGTGCTGCCATCGCTGACCGGCAGGGCAAGCACACGCGCGCGATCGGTGACCAGGGCGAATCCCTTGCCGCCGCCCTGCAGGCGGAAGTGGCCCGAATAGAAGCCCGGCATTGCGTAGCCGTTGGTCTTGAAACGGATGCCATAGCGGCGGTCGCGGCCGAGATCGACCACCTCCGCCTGGTCCAGCCGCAGCGTTGCCACCGAAACACGCCGGCGATACAGGGTCGAGCGCACATCCAGCACGTCGCCGGCCAGTTCCACCCGGCGGCGGAAGAAGGCCGCGCCCAGACCGATGCCGAGCGCGGCGATCACCAGCAGGCTCCAGGCGGCGCTGCCGCCCATGCGGAACCAGGGCGGCGAGAGCGTCACTTCGATCCAGGGCGCGGTGGCCGGTGCCTTGTACAGCTGCGCATACACGCAGGCCACGAAGGCGGCCAGCAGCGGCAGCACGATCCACAGCACGCGCAACGGCGAGCTGTCGGCTACCTCGTACTGTTTCGGATCGCTGGCACCCATGGCTCAGGCCTCCTTCTTGAACACCAGCATCGCCGGGCGCATCGGCGCCGGGATGATGATGTTGACCAGCTCCCAGCCCAGTTGGCCCTGGCGGCTGAGTTCGGCCTGGATGTCCTCGGCCTTGTGCAGGCCCATCATGGACGTCTTGACCTCGATGGTCTGGTAGCTCCAGCGCTTGCTCATTCCTTGTCCTCCGGCGATGGCTTGGGTTTCGGCAGGCGTCCTGCCTTGCGCAGGGCGTCGCGCAGCACGTATTCGATCTGCGCGTTGAGGCTGCGCAGCTCATCGTCAGCCCAGCGCTGTGCCGCGGCCAGGACCTCGGCATTGATGCGCAGCGGATAGGCTTTCTTCTCACTCATGAAAACTCCTGGCGGGGCGGTGGGGCGCCCCGTTGCGAGGGTGGTTCAGTACAGCGAACCGGCATTGACGATCGGCTGGGTGCCGCGGTCCGAGCACAGCACGGTCAGCAGGTTGCTGACCATGTGCGCCTTGCGTTCCTCGTCCAGCTGCACCACGCCGTTCTTCTGCAGTTCGGCCAGGGCCATCTCGACCATGCCGACCGCGCCGGCAACGATGCGCGTGCGCGCGGCGATCACCGCATTGGCCTGCTGCCGCTGCAGCATCGCCTGGGCGATTTCGGCGGCGTAGGCGAGGTGGCTGATGCGCGCGTCGATCACCTGCACGCCGGCATCGGCCAGGCGCTCGGCCAGCTCGTTCTTCAGGTGCTGGGAGATCTCGCTGGCGTGGCTGCGCAGGGCCAGCTGGCCGTCCTCGTGCTGGTCGTAGGGATAGCTGGTGGCCATCGCGCGCAGCGCCGATTCGGACTGGATGTGCACGAAGCTCTCGTAGTCATCCACGTTGTAGACCGCCTCGGAGGCATCGACCACCTGCCAGACGATCACCGCGGCGATCTCGATCGGGCTGCCGTCCAGCTCGTTGACCTTCAGTTTGCCGCTTTCGAAGTTGCGCACGCGCTGGCTGACCCGGCGCTTGCTGAAGAAGGGATTGTTCCAGCGCAGGCCGTTGTCCTTCACGGTGCCGACGTACTTGCCGAACAGGCTGAGCACCGCGGCCTGGTTGGGCTGGATGGTGTACAGGCCGGCCAGGACGAACATGCCCGCCGCGACCAGCAGGACGCCCAGCAGCATCAGCAGCAGGTTGGGCGAGCCGGTGCTGGCCTTGGCGGCAACCCCGAGCACGAACACGGCGGCACCGGCGAGGGCGACGAGCAGGGCGCCGGCCAGCGTGCCGAGGCCGTTGAGCGAGGACAGCGACTTCTCTTTCATGGCAGTACGTCCTTGAGGGTTCGGAATAAAGATATCAAAGTGATATCAGATGCAGGCTACCGTTCGTCGGATGCCGTGGCCGGGGGCCCGGCCAGCTAGAATGCCCACCCGCCTTCACATCGCTGCTGGAACCGCCATGGCCAAGCTTGGAACTCCGTTGTCCCCCTCCGCCACCCGCGTGCTGCTGCTGGGCTCGGGTGAACTCGGCAAGGAGGTGGCCATCGAGCTGCAGCGGCTGGGCGTGGAAGTGATCGCCGCCGACCGCTACGCCGATGCGCCGGCAATGCAGGTCGCGCATCGCTCGCACGTGATCGACATGCTGGACGCGATGGCCCTGCGCGCGCTGATCGCGCAGGAGCAGCCGCACCTGGTGGTGCCGGAGATCGAAGCCATCCACACCGAGACCCTGGTCCAGCTGGAACAGGAGCAGGGCCTGCGGGTGATCCCGACCGCGCGCGCCGCACGCCTGACCATGGACCGTGAAGGCATCCGCCGCCTGGCCGCCGAGACCCTCGGGCTGCCGACCTCGCCGTACCGCTTCGTCGATACCGAGGCCGAGTACCGTGCCGCGGTGGCCGCGATCGGCCTGCCGTGCGTGGTCAAGCCGGTGATGTCGTCCTCGGGCAAGGGCCAGAGCACGCTGCGCAGCGAGGCGGACATCGCCCCGGCCTGGGACTACGCACAGACCGGTGGCCGTGCCGGTGCCGGCCGCTGCATCGTCGAAGGCTTCATCGACTTCGATTACGAGATCACCCTGCTGACCGTGCGCCACGCCGGTGGCACCTCGTTCTGCGCGCCGATCGGCCACCTGCAGAAGGACGGCGACTACCGCGAGAGCTGGCAGCCGCAGCCGATGTCGAGCGCGGCGCTGGCGCGTGCGGAAGAAATCTCGCGCGCGATCACCGACGACCTCGGCGGTTGGGGCCTGTTCGGCGTCGAGCTGTTCGTGAAGGGTGACGAGGTGTGGTTCAGCGAAGTGTCGCCGCGTCCGCACGACACCGGCCTGGTGACGCTGGTCTCGCAGGAGCTGAGCGAGTTCGCGCTGCATGCGCGCGCGATCCTCGGCCTGCCGATTCCGGTGATCCGCCAGAGCGGCCCGTCGGCCTCGTGCGCGCTGCTGGCGCATGGCGAAGGCGTGCCGTACTTCAACAACGTGGCGGCGGCGCTGCAGGTGCCGGATACCGCCGTGCGCCTGTTCGGCAAGCCCAGCGTGCACGGCCACCGTCGTGTGGGCGTAACCCTGGCACGCGCGGAAACCATCGACGAAGCGCGCGCCATCGCGCGCGACGCCGCCGACGCCATCGGCGTCGAACTGCGCCCGTAAAGAAGAAGCGACGACCAACGGTCGTCGCCTACCGGATTCCGGTGGGTACCGACCGTTGGTCGGTACCGCATCAATATCGCCTTACGGCTTCACATCCACCCACACCAGGTGGTGGTCGCTGCCATCGGCGATCTTCGCTTCCGGGCTTTCATTGGCCGGCCAGAAGATGCCGCTGCCGATGTACTCGAAACCGGTCGAAGGCAGCACGTAGTCCAAGCGCATGGTGCCGGACTTCGGGCCGAAATCGCCGGTGGCATGGAACGGCGCGCCCTTGCGCGCGATGCCCTTGGCCGCATAGGCCAGGCTGGTCTGCTCGCCACCGACGCTGCGCGGGGTGGGGTAGCGCAGCACGCGGGCGTTCTCGATCAGTTCGACGATCGCCTCATGGCGGCCATCACCGTCGACCGGGTCGTTGTTGAGGTCGCCGAGGATCACGAAGCGCGCGTCCTGGGCCAGGCCACCGCACTGGCCCTTGTCGTCGCACAGCCACGGCTTGTCACCCTTGGACAGGTATTCCTGCCACAGGCGCAGCTCGTCGTGGTTGCGCGCGGCGTTGCGCTTCTCCGGGCCGTCGAACACCGGCGGGGTCGGGTGCGAGACCAGTGCGTGCACCACGCCGGCCGGCGTCTTCACCGGCACGTCCCAATGCGACTTGGAGGACAGCCGCAGCTGCGACCACACGTGGTCGTTGTAGAAGCTCTTGCCGGTGCGCGGATCAAGCGGACGGATCGCGCCCGGCATCGCGCTCCACTTCAGCAGCTGGAAGCTGCGCACCTTGGCTTCATCGATCGGGTAGCGCGACAGCACCAGCATGCCGTACTGGCCCGGGTGCAGGCCGTAGCCCCAGGCATCGTTGCCGCGGCTGCGGCCTTCGCCGCCGACCACGCCGTTGTTGTCCAGGTCCAGGCCGCTGGGCACGCCGGTGTTGACCGGGGCCAGGTAGCGGTAGGCGAAGTGCAGCGGCTTGCCGCCGCCGGGCTGGGCCACTTCCAGGTAGCGCTTCTGGAACAGGTCGGCGGCGCGGTGGGCGTCGTCGAAGTCGAACTCGTTCAGCAGCACCAGGTCCGGGCGCACCTGCTGCAGCACCGCGGCGATCTTGCGCGCGTGCTCGCTGTCGCCTTCCAGTTCCTTGATCAGGCCACCGGCGTCATCGGAGTACAGCGAAGTGTTGTAGGTGGCCAGGCGCAGCGCAGCGGACGGCTTTTCGGTCATCGCGGGGGACGTGGCGAAGGCGGGGGCGCCGCAGAGCAGGGCCAGGGCGAGGATCAGGGGTTTGGCGTTCATGGGCCGTATTGTGCACCCGGCCCGGTGTCAGCGGTTTGTCAGCGCCCGTCCAGATCCTTGTCGAAATCGTGCCAGCGGCGGCCGTCGTAGGCCTCCAGCGGATGGAAGCGGCGCTTGTAGTCCATCTTCTGGTGGCCGCGGATCCAGTAGCCCAGGTAGACGTGCGGCAGGCCCTCGCGGCGGGCCCATTCGATCTGCTGCAGGATCGCGAAGGTACCCAGCCCGCGCGCGGCGTGCTCCGGGTCGAAGAAGGTGTAGACCGCCGACAGGCCGTGCTCGGTGACGTCGGTCACCGCCACTCCCAGCAGCTGGCTGGGCTGGCCGTCGTGGCCGGGCAGGCGCATCTCCATGAAGCGGGTGTGCGACCAGCTGCCGATCAGGAACTGCTCGAACTCGTGCGGGCCGTGGTCGTCCATGCCGCCGTTGGCGTGGCGGTGCACCAGGTAGCGGTGATACAGCGCGAACAGGTCGTCGCGCGTGGTGGCGGCGGTGATCCGCACCTCCAGGTCTTCATTGCGGGCCGCGCAACGGCGCTGGCTGCGGTCCGGGGCGAAGCGCGCGACCGGGATGCGCACTGCCACGCAGGCCTGGCAGTGCGCGCAATGCGGCCGGTAGACCAGGTCACCGCTGCGGCGGAAGCCCCAGCTCAGCGCCAGCGGATACAGGCCGCCGAGGCGGCGGTCGTGCGGGTCCAGCACCAGGTCGCGCGCCACCCGGTCCGACCAGTACCCGCAGGGGTGCTCGCCGGTCTGGAAAAGTCGCAGTTCGTCGTCTCTGTCGCCATGCATCGCCATGGGCACAGCATAGCCCCAGCCCGTCGCAGTGGCGGCGACTGTCCGCCGGATGAATGGAACCGGCAGCGGCGTCAACCGATGTCGCGCCCGGGCGTTGTTGTCCCCCGAGGGTGAAGTGATCACCCCGACGCTGTTCCCATTCCCAGGAGTGACCTCATGATCCGTACCCCCCTGCTGCTGGCCCTGCTGCTCGGCACCTCCGCTTCCGGTATCGCGCTGGCGGCCGACACCCCGACCACGCCGGCGCAGCGCCCGGCCAAGCTGGACACCAATGGCGACGGCGTCATCGACCGCAGCGAAGCCGCTGCCAACCCGCGTCTGGCGGCGAAGTTCGACGAACTGGACAAGAACAAGGACGGCAAGCTCTCGCGCGATGAACTGCCGCGCTGGAAGCACGGCCGTCGTGGCCACGGCGGCGAGCGCTGGGCCAAGCTGGACGTCAACAAGGACGGCCGCATCAGCCGCGAGGAAGCCAAGGCCGATCCGCGCCTGGCCGCGCGCTTCGACCAGCTCGACCTCAACAAGGACGGCTACCTGGACAAGGCCGACCGCGAACTGCGCGTGAAGCAGATGCGTGATGCCTGGTTCGCCGCGGCCGACACCAACAAGGACGGCCAGCTGAGCAAGGCCGAGTTCGATGCGGCCAAGCGCCCGATGCACGGTGGTCCGCGTCAGGGCGGCCCGCGTGACGGCGCCATGCCGAAGCCGCAGCGCTGAGAGCCAGCGCAATGATCAACGACAACGCCGGCGCACTGCCGGCGTTGTCCGTTACAGGCGGCCGCTGCGTACCAGCGAGTACAGCACCAGTGCGATCACCATCAGGTTCATGGCGATGATGCCGGTGCGGCCGTACATCGACTCGTATTTCCAGTTGATGCCCGTGCGCCCGCGCCGTGCCGAGTCGCGCACGATCATCGGCGCCATCACCCGCTGCAGCGGTACCAGGCACTGGTAGTTGACCACACCCAGGCCGACCGCCAGCACCGCCATCTGTGCCCAGACCGGCACCTGCAGCATCACCGCCAGCAGGATCGCCAGGCACCAGAACATGCCGGTGGTGATGTTGAGATAGAGGAAGCGACGCACATCGGCGCGCTCGGCATCGGTCTCGGTGTACGACATCAGGAAGCGCCCGCCCAGATAGCTGCCGATCGCTCCGCCGACCACGCCACCGATGACTGCGCCCCAGCTTTCGGCCGGCAGCACGTGCAGCTGGCCCAGTGTGGCAGTCAACGAGCCCATCGCGGTGCCGCCTGCTGCACTGGCGCCGCCGAGGCCGAGCTTGCTGCCGCCGATGCCGACGCCGGTGCCGAGCAGGATCGCCGCGCTGGCGGTGCCGGGCGCGGCCACCAGCACCATCGACACCACGGCCGTGGCGAACGCCGCACTCGGGGCACTGCTGCGGGCGAATTCGCCGAAGCGTTGCAGCAGGCCGTCACGCACCTGGGCGCGGGCGCGCGACAGCCGCTTGCGCACGGCGGCGTCGCTGAGCCCGAGCAGGTCGGCTACCTGCTGCGAACGCTGGCCTTCGCGGTAGTACAGCAGCAGGACTTCGCGGCTGTCGGCCGGCAACGCGGAAATGATGTCTTCGGCGGCGATCTCTTCTTCCACCCGCTGCAGCCGGTCGGCCGCACCCGGCGCCGGGTCGGCGGCCATGCCCAGTGCCACTTCGGCCGCCTCGCCGGTCAGCGGCCGGCCACGCTGCGCGCGCAGCCAGTCGCGGGCCAGGTTGCGGGTGATCTGCCGCAGCCAGGGCAGGAAGCTGGTTGAACTGCGCAGCTGGTGCAGCTGCTGCCAGCCCTTCACGAAGGCTTCCTGGGCGATGTCCTCGCTGGCCTGGCGGTCGCGGGTGATGGCCAGCGCGATGGCGGTGACCGTGTTCTGGCAGGCCAGCACGATGCGGCCATAGGCATGCTGGCAGCCGCCGGCGGCGGCCGGCAGTTCGCGTTCCAGGGTCTGGTCGATCGATGCGGCGAAGGTCGTCACGGCGGCGGCTCTCCTGCTGGGATTGTGTCCCATGACGGAGCCGCGCGCGAAGTGTGACCGGCCTTCAGTGCGGTAGTGCCGGCCGCTGGCCGGCAACCTCATGAACCCGTCCGGCGGGCTGCGGTTGCCGGCCAGTGGCCGGCACTACCCGTGCGTCATTTCGACGGCTGGATGCGGACCCGGACTTCTTCTTCTTCCGGCGGAGCCGGTTGGGCGGGGGGCTGCTGCTGCGGCTGCGCCTGCGGGGCAGGGGCCGGTGCGGCCGGCGCCGGGGTGCCGCGATGGCGCAGGCCGATCACCAGCGCCACGCCGGCGATCACCACCAGCAGGGCGATGCGGATGCGCCAGGCCCAGCCGCGGCCGCCGCTGCCCTGTTCCGGCATGTCGCGGAAGGCGAACTCGGCGGTCGGATGGTCGCGACGGGTGGTGTCGAGCAGGCGCGCGTCACGCAGGATTTCGCGTGCGCGCGGCTGGTCGTCGGCGCGCACGATCCACACCGCCGGGTAGGCGCTGGCGTTGCCCAGGTCGGTATAGCTGAACTGGCCGCGGCGACGGGTCTTGTACGAGCGCCCGTTGGTCACCTTGACCTCGATGCCATGCCCGCGCAGGAGCTCGGCCACGCCTTCGACGGTTTCCACGCGCTGGCTGCTGAAGATCTGGCGCATCGGATTACTCCTTGGCGGGCACGGCGGCTGCCGCTGCCTGGTCGGGTACGACGCGGATCAGGCCTTCCTGCGCGGTGCTGGCCACCAGCACGCCGTTGCGGGTGAAGAACTGGCCGCGGGCCAGGCCGCGCGAATCCTGCGCGCTGGGGCTGTCCAGCGAGTACAGCAGCCAGTCGTCGGCGCGGAACGGGCGGTGGAACCAGATGGCGTGGTCGAGCGAGGCCATCTGCACATGCGGGTGGTAGTAGCTGATGCCGTGCGGGAACGTCGCGGTACCCAGCAGATGGAAGTCGGAGGCATAGGCCAGCAGCGCCTGGTGCAGCTCGGGCGCATCGCCGACCGGCTCGCTCAGGCGCAGCCACACCTGGTGGTAGGGCGGGCGCTTGGGCGGGTTCAGTTCGTCGCGCGGGTACACGTGGCGGAACTCGAACGGGCCGCCGCGCGACAGCCAGCGCTGCACCTTGATCGGCAGCCGTTCCAGCACTTCGGCCGGCAGCGGACGATTCGGCTCGATGTCTTCCGGTTGCGGCACTTCGGGCATCTTGTGCTGGTGCTCGGCCCCGGTCTCGGCCTGCTGGAACGAGGCCGCGCAGAAGAAGATCACCTTGCCATGCTGGATCGCGGTGACCCGGCGCACCGAGAAGCTGCCGCCATCGCGGGTACGGTCCACGTCGTAGACGATCGGGTGGTCGATGTTGCCGGCGCGCAGGAAATAGGCGTGCAGCGAATGCACGTGGCGGCCGTTGTCGACCGTGGCCTGCGCCGCGGCCAATGCCTGGCCCAGCACCTGCCCGCCGAACACGTACTTGGTGCCGATGTCGCGGCTCTGCCCGCGGAACAGGTTGTCCTCCAGCCGCTCCAGGGTGAGCAGGTCGATCAGCTCGGAGACGACGGGTTCGGGCGTGTCGTTCAAGGGGGCGGCCACAGCAATGAAGAAGGCCTGATTATACCGGTGCGGGCCGGCCCCTCATCGGTAGTGCCGGCCGCTGGCCGGCAGCTTCGTGATCCTTCTGCGGCGCCTGAGGTAGCCGGCCAGCGGCCGGCACTACCGATTACTTGCCCAGACGTGCCACCAGCGCCTGCAGGGCGTTCTGTGCATCCGGGGCGAACCAGGCTTCGACGAAGCGGTCCAGCTGGATCAGGTCCGGGTGCAGGGCTTCGTGCAGGTCGGCGCGGGCAACCGCGCGGGTCAGCAGCATCGGCTGGCGCGGCTGCTTGAGCAGGTTCTGCAGCCAGGCCACGGCACGCGCCACCACCAGGTCACCTTCGGCCAGTTCATCGACCAGGCCAATCTGCAGCGCCTGTTCGGCCGGCACCAGTGAACCGGTGGTCAGCAGGACCCCGGCGCGGTGCACGCCCACCGCGCGGCGCAGCAGGCGCTGGATGCCCTCAGGTGCGATCAGGCCCACCTGCACTTCGTTCAGGCCGATGGCATACGGGCGCGACGGCTCGGCGCTGCGCGCCATCACCCGGTAGTCGCAGCACAGCGCCAGCACGCAGCCGCCGGCCGGGGCGTGGCCGGTGATCGCGGCCACCACCGGGATGCGGCTCTCGGCCAGCGTGCGCACGGCGCCAAAGAAGGCGTTCCAGGTGTCCAACAGCTTGTGCTTGTCATCGCCGTGCGAGAGCAGGTGCGGCACGTCCATGCCACCAGTGAAGATGCGTTCGCTGCCCGACAGCACGATGCCGTGCGCATCTTCGGCCATGGCCAGCTCGATGGCGTGGATCAACTGCCGGCACAGTTCGGTATCCAGTGCGTTGACCGGCGGCCGCGCCAGGCGCAGTTCGCGGATGGGGCCATGGTTGATCACCTCGATGAGCGTCGTCATGCTGCGGTCTCGTTGCGAAGAAGGAACCTGGGCGATGATAACCAAACCATTCGTTGGCGTATTGTTGATGATGTGTGCGGCCGCAGCATCGGCATCCGCCGCCGAGACGACGTGCGTCACCGTCGAGCAGGGCTGGGCGCGGCTGCCGCCGAATCCGGCGATGCCGATGACCGCCGGCTACGGCGTGATCCACAACGGCTGCCGCAAGTCGGTGGCGATCACTGGCGCGAGCAGCAGCGGTTTCGGCGATGTGTCGCTGCACGAGACCACGATCACTGACGGGGTCAGCCGGATGCGCGCGATCGAGCGCCTGCCGCTGGCACCGGGCGCCCGCGCCGAACTCAAGCCCGGCGGCCTGCACCTGATGCTGATGCAGGGCAAGGGCGCATTGAAGGACGGGCAGGCGCTGCCACTGCGGCTGCAGCTGGAAGGCGGTGGCGAAGTAAATGCCACGCTGG
>NZ_JAOEDV010000079.1:0-19486 GCF_029837545.1 Stenotrophomonas sp. GD04024
ATTTCTCTTTCTTCCGTTTGGCCGGCTTGCCACGCTCGGGCAGCGGCGGCAGGCCGTCGCCCTCGTCCTCGCCCTTGTGCTCGACCAGGCGGAAGTCGATCTTGCGTTCTTCCATGCTGGCCTTCAGCACCAGGATGCGCACGCGGTCGCCCAGCCGGTAACTGCTGCCACGGCGTTCGCCGGTCAGCGTCTTGCGGGTGGCGTCGAACTTGTAATAGTCCTGCGGCAGCTGGGTGACATGCACCAGGCCCTGCACCTTCGACTCGTCCAGTTCCACGAACAGGCCGAAGCTGGTCACGCCGCTGATCACGCCGTCGAACTGCCCGCCGACGTGCTTTTCCATCCACGCCGCGCGGTAACGCTCGTCGACCTCGCGCTCGGCCTCATCGGCGCGACGCTCACGCTCGGAACACTGCAGCGCCAACGCGGCCATTTCGCGCGCGTTGTAGGTGAACTTGTCCAGCGGCTTGCCGGACAGCGCGTGCTTGATCGCGCGATGCACCAGCAGATCGGGGTAGCGGCGGATCGGCGAAGTGAAGTGCGCGTACGCCTCCAGCGCCAGGCCGAAGTGGCCGTGGTTGTCCGGGCTGTAGATCGCCAGGCTCTGGCTGCGCAGCAGCACCGATTCCAGCAGCGTGGCATCGGGGCGGTCGCGGATCTTCTTCAGCAGCTTGGTGTAGTCGCCGGGGCGCACCTTCGACCACGGCGGCAGGCTCAGCTTGAACTCCTTGAGGAATTCCAGCAGGTCGGCGTACTTGGTTTCCGGTGGCTTCTCATGGATGCGGTACGGGGCCGGCACGTGGCGCGACAGCAGGTACTTGGCCGCCTCGACGTTGGCCGCGATCATGCATTCCTCGATCAGCTTGTGCGCGTCGTTGCGCACCAGCATGCCGGCCTGGGTCACTTCGCCGCGGTTGTCCAGCACGAAACGCACTTCGCTGCTTTCGAACTCGATGGCACCGCGCTTGGCGCGCGCCTTCGACAGCACCTTGTACAGCTGGTGCAGGCGCTGCACCTGCGGCAACAGATCGCCCATCCAGGCCTTGGTATCGGCATCGTCCTCGCCCACCGCCTTCCACACCTGGGTATAGGTCAGGCGCGCGTGCGAGTTCATCACCGCTTCGTAGAAGCGCGAATGGGTGACCAGGCCGTCGCGGTCGATCTGCATGTCGCAGACGAAGCACATGCGGTCGACCTTGGGCATCAGCGAGCAGATGCCGTTGGACAGGGTCTCCGGCAGCATCGGCACCACGAAGCCCGGGAAGTACACCGAGGTCGCGCGCTTCTGCGCCTCCTCGTCCAGCGGCGTGCCGGGGCGCACGTAGTTGGAGACGTCGGCGATCGCCACCACCAGGCGGAAGCCATCGGCATTCGGTTCGCAGTACACCGCGTCATCGAAGTCCTTGGCATCCTCGCCGTCGATGGTGACCAGCGGCGTGCTGCGCAGGTCGACGCGGTCGCCGATCATCGACGGCTCGACCACCAGCGGCACCGACGCGGCTTCGTCCAGTACTTCCTGCGGGAACTCGAACGGCAGTTCGTGGCCGTGGATGGCAGTCTCCACCACCAGCGAGGCGGTCAGCTTGTCGCCGAGCACGGCGATGATGCGGCCGATCGGCGGGCGGCGGCTGTCCGGTGCCTGGGTCAGTTCGCAGACCACCAGCTGGCCGTCGCGCGCGCCACCGGTCTGGTCCGGCGGCACCTGCACGTTGCGCTGCACGCGCTTGTCGTCGGGCACCACGTAGTTGATGCCCATCTCGACGCTGAAGCGGCCAATCAGGCGGGTCATGCCACGTTCCAGCACGCGGGCGATGCTGCCCTCGCGGCGGCCGCGGTGGTCGATGCCGGTCACGCGCGCGAGCACCTTGTCGCCGTGCATCACCTTGCGCATTTCATACGGCGGCAGGAACAGGTCGTCGCCGCCTTCGACCGGGCGCAGGAAGCCGAACCCTTCCGGATTGGCGATCACCACGCCGGTGACCAGGTTCAGGGTCTGGATCGGGGCGAAGCCACCGCGCCGGTTCTGTACCAGCTGGCCGTCGCGGACCATGGCGCCCAGCCGGCGCGACAGCGCTTCGGCCCGGTCCGGCGCACCCAGGCCCAGGCGTGCGCCCAGTTCTTCGGCGGTCTGCGGCCCTTCGCAACGCTCCAGCAGGGCCAGGATGGCCTCGCGGCTGGCGATGGGTTGTTCGTACTTTTCTGCCTCGCGGGCGGCATAGGGATCGTCGATCACCTTGCCGGTCGGCGGCAGCTTGCGGCCCGGAGCCGGGCCCGGTGCATCATCACCGTGGCGCTTGCGGCCACGCGGCGGCGCGCCGCCTTCGTTCAATTCGGGGAACCAGCCCGGCAGCGGCTTGCCCGGCTTGGTGGTGCGGGCCGCGCCCGCCTTGGCGCCCTTCTTCGGGGCCTGGCTGCGGGACTTGCTCCCGCCCTTGCTTGGTTTTTTGGTAGTCATCGCCCTACATGGTAGCCGGTGACGGCGTGCAGAACGGGTCAGTGGCCGCCTTGAAGGCACTGCGTGAAAAAATTGCAGGAAGTCGTTGACAGCCTGCGGATTCATCTTCACAATTGCGCCTCTGGAACGCCCAGGTGGCGGAATTGGTAGACGCACTAGTTTCAGGTACTAGCGGGTAAAACCGTGGAGGTTCGAGTCCTCTCCTGGGCACCAACGAAAAAACTCCTCGCTCCGGCGGGGATTTTTTTTGCCTGCTGCATGGCGATGGATCCTGATCCCTGATCGACAGGCGTGGTCGGGAATCCAGAATGGCTTCACCAGGGTGTTGACACCCCCGTAACAACACCCCATAATCTCGCTCCTCGACGCCCAGGTGGCGGAATTGGTAGACGCACTAGTTTCAGGTACTAGCGGGTAAAACCGTGGAGGTTCGAGTCCTCTCCTGGGCACCATGTCGAGAATGAGAAAAACCCGCGAAAGCGGGTTTTTTCATGCCCGGAGTCCGGGTCTTTGTAGCGTCGAGCCATGCTCGACTGCACCGGTCCGTAGAGTCGAGCTTGCTCGACTGATGCCATGCATGACGAAGCGCAAAGCAGTTGAGCAGGCTCGACGCTACGTACACGGGCGGCAGGGCGCTTCAGAAAAACGGCCGCAGCACCAGCTCCAGCCCGAGCAGCAGCAGGAACCCGAGGAAGCAGGCGCGGAACACCCGCGCACTGATCCGCTGCCGGATCAGCTGCCCCAGCCACATGCCCAGCAACGCGGGTATCACCGCCAGCGCGCTCAGGCCCAGTTGCTGGATACCGAACGCGCCGTGCAGCACCAGGCCGGTGGTCAGCGAAATCGTCGACACGGTAAACGCCAGCCCCAGCGCCTGCACCAGTTCTTCGCGCTGCAATCCCAGCGACTGCAGGTACGGCACCGCCGGCATCACGAACACACCGGTCGCGCCGGTCACCACGCCCGAAAGCGCCCCCACCAGCGGCCCCAGCCAACGCTCGCGCCGCTGCGGCACACGGAACACCGGGGCCAGCAACGCATAGGCCGCATAGACCACCAGTGCCACGCCGAGTGCCATGCGCGACCAGGTGCGATCGACCCGCACCAACAGCGCGGCCGAGCCCAGCGTCACCACCACCACCGCCAGCATCATCGGCCACAGCCGCCGCACGATGCGGCCCAGTGACGGCCCGGACGCCAGCTGCCATGCATTGGTGACAAAGGTCGGGATGAACAGCATCGACGCCGCCGCCACTGGAGACAGCGCGCCCCCCAGCAGGCCCATGGCCACCGTCGGCAGGCCCATCCCGGTCACGCCCTTGACCACGCCGGCCAGCACGAACACCACGAGCAGCAGCACGTAGAAGTACATCGATTCATTCATGCCTTCATTGGATCGGGCCACCGCCCGGCGCACAATGCGGTCTTCCCGGCCTCGCCTTCGGCTGACCCGAAGGCTCGGGCGTTGCAATGAGGGCACGACATGCGGATGGACATCGCCGACCTGCGGCTGTTCCTGGCCATTGCCGAGGCGGGCAGCATCACGGCCGGCGCCGCGCAGGCGAACCTGGCGCTCGGTTCGGCCAGTGAACGCCTGCGGACGATCGAAGCCGACGCCGGTACGGCATTGTTGAACCGGCACCCGCGCGGGGTCAGCCTGACCGAGGCTGGCGCTGCCCTCGCCCATCATGCCCGCCTGATCCTGCAGCAACAGGCGCAGCTGCGCGGCGAGCTGCAGGCGTTCGCGCATGGCGCGCGCGGCACCCTGCACCTGTATGCCAACACTGCAGCGCTGACCAACTACCTGCCCTCGCGTCTCGCCCCCTGGCTGGCCGAGCGCCCGCGCCTGCATGTCGAACTACTGGAACGGACCAGTCCTGAAGTCGTGCGTGCGATCAGTGCCGGCCAGGCCGAGGCCGGCATCATCAGCGATGCCGTCGACGCCGCCGGCCTGCAGCAGCATGTGGTGGCCGAAGATCCGCTGGTGATGCTGCTACCCGCAGACCACTGTTTCGCATCGCGACGCAGCGTGGCCTTCGCCGAGGTTGCCGGCGAGACCTTCGTTGCGCTGGCCGATGGCAATGCATTGCAGACCTACATTGAAGACCAGGCGCGCGACATCGGGCGCCGCCTGGACGTGCGTATCCGCATGAAGACCTTCGAAGGCGTGTGCATCATGGTCGGCCACGGCATCGGGGTCGGCATCGTGCCGCGTACCATCGCCCGCCAGCATCGGCGCAGCACGCACACTGTCGCGGTACCGCTTGCCGATGCATGGGCACAACGTCGCCTGTGCGCCTGTTTTGCCGAGTGGACGCAGCTGTCGCCAGCGATGCGCAGCCTGCTTCATCACCTGGGCGTACCGCCGCAGAAAAAAGCGTGAAATCTTGTTGACACATCCTCTGCCGTTCCCCATAATTCGTCTCCTGAGTCGCCCAGGTGGCGGAATTGGTAGACGCACTAGCTTCAGGTGCTAGCGGGGGCAACTTCGTGGAGGTTCGAGTCCTCTCCTGGGCACCATGACTCAGCAAATGATCAAACCCGCGCAAGCGGGTTTTTTCATGCCCGTCATCCGGGCACATCCACGCGACGCGTGCATGCATCGCGATGAGGCTGCAAACAAAAACCCCGCCTTCCGGCGGGGTCTTGCTTTTCATCAATACCCGTCGGTCAATGCCCGCCACCGGCCGAGGCCGCACCTGCACCGGCGCCGAACGGTGGCTTGGCCAGCCACAGGAAGGCAATGATCGCCAGGAAGATCCAGCCCAGCAGGAAGAAGATGTCGTTGAAGCCCATCTGCGATGCCTGGTGGTTGATCATGTTGTTCAGCACCGCCGCGCCATGTTGCAGGTCACCCTGCCCCATTGCCGCCACCTGGTCCTGCATGCCCGGCTGATAGGCCGAGATGTGCTCGGTCAGGTCGGCATGGTGCACCTGGGTGCGCCGCGCCCACAGCCACGTCGTCAGCGATGCCGCGAAGCTGCCGCCCAGCGTACGCAGGAAGGTGGCCAGGCCGGAGCCCGCCGCGATCTCGCGCCCATCCAGGTCCGACAGCAGGATCTGCAGCACCGGCATGAAGAACAGCGCGACACCAATACCCATGATCAGCTGCACGCCGGCCACGTGCATGTAGTCCACCTGCAGGTTGAAGTTCGAGCGCAGGAAGCTGGTCATCGACAGCACGATGAAGGCCACCGTGGCCAGCATGCGCATGTCGAAGCGCGATGCGTACTTGCCCACGAACGGGGTCATGATCACCGGCAGGATGCCGATCGGCGCGGTCGCCAGGCCCGCCCAGATCGCGGTGTAGCCCATGTCACGCTGCAGCCACTGCGGGATCAGCAAGGCCACGCTGAAGAACGCCGCATAGGCCACCACCATCGCCAGCGTACCGGCGCGGAAGTTGCGATGGCGGAACAGCTTCAGGTCGACGATCGGATCCTTGTCGGTCAGTTCCCAGATCAGGAACACCGTCAGCGCCACCACGGCCACACAGGCCAGCACCACGATCTTCATCGACGAGAACCAGTCCTCGTCATTGCCCAGGTCGAGCACCAGCTGTAGCGCACCGACGCCGATCACCAGGGTGATCAGGCCGACGTAGTCCATCTTCGGTTTCTCGATCTGCTCCGGGCGACCCTTCAGCTGGTTGCCCACCACCAGCGCGGCGAAGATGCCCAACGGCACGTTGATCAGGAAGATCCATTCCCAGCTGTAGTTGTCGGTGATCCAGCCACCGAGGATGGGTCCGCAGATCGGCGCCACCACGGTGATCATGGCCAGCAGCGCCAACGCCTGCCCGCGTTTCTCGCGGGGATAGATCGAGACCAGCAGCGACTGCGTGATCGGGTACATCGGGCCGGCCACGAAGCCCTGCAGCGCGCGCGATACCACCAGCATGCCCATGCTCTGCGCCAGGCCGCACAGCAGCGAGGTGATGACGAAGGCCAGCGTGGCCCAGACGAACAGCTTGCGTTCGCCGAAGCGGCGGCTGAGCCAGCCGGTCAGCGGCAGCGCGATGGCCGTGCTGACCGCGAACGAGGTGATGACCCAGGTCGCCTGCTGCGAACTGGCACCGAGATTACCGGCGATGGTCGGCAGCGAGACGTTGGCGATGGTGGTGTCGAGCACCTGCATGAACGACGCCATCGCCAGGCCCACGGTGCACAGGGCGACACTGGGCGGCAGGAACCCGGAGGCCGCACCTGGCGCCGCCGGTGCGCCCGGAGCGCCTGGCGCGGCTGGAGCTTGTGCGGACATGGCGACCTCAGCCCGCCTTCGCCTGCTGCTGCGGCAGGTTGCCCTGGATGATCGTGTGGATCACCTCATCGGCATCATGCAGCTGCTTGGCATACACATCGGTGTCGAACACCGCGCCCTTGGCCGCCGCGCTCGGCAGCACTTCGCCCTTCTGGTCGCGCAGGCTCACTTCGGCCTTCATCGACAGGCCGATGCGCAGCGGGTGCTCGGCCAGCTGCTTGGCATCGATGGCGATGCGCACCGGCACGCGCTGCACGATCTTGATCCAGTTGCCGCTGGCGTTCTGCGCCGGCAGCAGCGAGAACGCCGAGCCGGTGCCCAGGCCCAGGCTCTGGATGCGGCCCTTGTACTTCACGTCACCGGCGTACAGGTCGGACTTCAGCTCCACTTCCTGGCCCAGGCGCATGTGGCGCAGCTGGGTTTCCTTGAAGTTGGCCTCGACCCACATCTGCTCGGTCGGCACCACGGCCATCAGGGCATTGCCCGGCTGCACGCGCTGGCCGACCTGCACCGAACGACGGGCAACGTAGCCGGTGACCGGCGCGACGATGCCGGCGCGGGCATTGTTGAGGAAGGCCTGGCGCAGCTGCGCGGCCGCCGCCTGCACGTCCGGCTGGGTGGCGATCACGGTGTCGTCGACCAGCGCGCGGTTGCGCTCGACGGTCTCACGCGAACCGGCCACGGCCGCTTCGGCGGCCGCCAGCTCATCGCGGGCATGGGCCAGTTCTTCGTTGGAGATGGCGCCGGTGGCGGCCAGGTCCTTGCGGCGGGCGAAGTCGTCGCGCACGCGCTTCAGGGTCACCTGGCGGGCATTCAGGTCTGCCTGCGCGCCCTCCACGCTGCGGTACAGGCCGCGGGTCTGGCGCACCGTCTTGGCCAGGTTGGCTTCGGCCTGCTGCAGCGCCACCGAGGTGTCGGACGGGTCCAGCTGCACCAGCAGCTGGCCGCGCTCGACGCGCATGCCGTCATCGGCGTTGATGGCGACCACGGTACCGGCCACCAGCGGGGTGATCTGCACCTGGTTGCCCTGCACGTAGGCATCGTCGGTCTCTTCGAACCAACGGCCGAACATGAAGTACCACAGCGCCAGTGCGGCAAGCAGCAGCACGACGATCACGAACAGGCCGCGCAGCAGGTTGCCGCGGCGGTTGGAGGCGGCCGGGGCCGCGGTGTCTTGGGTCTGGCTCATGGTGGAGGTCTTCAGGAATGCGAGGAATCGGAATGTGAGGCAATCGGGGCGCGGTCGGCGTCAGCGGGCTGGAAACCACCGCCCAAGGCCTTGCTCAGGCGCACCGAGGTCTGCACCTGCTGCGACTGCAGGCCGGCCAGCTGCTGCTGCGATTGCAGCAGGGTGGACTGCGCGGTCAGCACGTCCAGGTAGCTGCCGATGCCGGCGCGGTAGCGCTGCTGGGCCAGGTCGAAGGCCGAACGTGCGGTGTCCACGGCCTGCTGCTGCGCGTGCGCCTGCTGTGCCAGCGAACGCACCGCATTGACCTGGTCGGCGACGTCGCGCAGTGCGTCGAGCACGGCCTGGTTGTAGTTGGCCACCGCCAGGTCGTACTGCGCATCGGTGTTGGCCAGGTTGGCGCGCAGCTTGCCGCCTTCGAAGATCGGCAGGCTCAGCGCCGGGCCGATGTAAGCGAAGGTGGAACTGCTCTTCAGCAGATCGCCCACGTTCGGGGCGACCACGCCGGCCAGCGCGGTCAGGTTGAAGCTCGGGTAGAACTTGGTCCTGGCGACTTTGATCTGCTTGTCGGCCGCTTCCACGCGCCAGCGCGCAGCCACGATATCCGGGCGACGGCCAAGCAGTTCGCTCGGCAGCACACCCGGCAGCTGCAACGCCATCGGGTTCAGCGGCTGCGGGCGCTGGATCGACAGGCCCCGGTCCGGGCCCTTGCCGACCAGCGCGGCCAGCGCGGTGCGGGCAGCGTCGATGCGCTGCTGCGCGGCCAGCACCTGCTGCTGCGCGGCCGGCACGCGGGCCTCGGCCTGGCGCACCTGCAGGTCACTGTCGATGCCGGCGCTGCGGCGCTGGCGGGTCAGCTGAAGCGACTTCTGCGAGCGGGTCAGTTCTTCCTCGGCCACGTCATTGAGCTGCCAGGCGTAGGCCAGGTCGGCGTAAGCCTGGGCGATGCCGGTGGACAGGTTCAGGCGTGCCGCCTGGGCTTCGACCGTGGCGGCATGCGCGCCATCCACGGCCGCTTCCCAGGCCGCGCGCTTGCCGCCCCACAGGTCCACGCCGTAGCTGAAGTCGAAGGCAACCTGGCTGCTGCCGCCGTAGCGGCCGCCCATCTCGCTGCCGACCATCGATTCGGGCAGACGCAGGCCGGTGTAGCCACCGGACACCGACAGGCTGGGCAGCTGATCGGCTCGTGCGGTGCCGACCTGGGCCTGGGCCTGGCGCAGGCGTGCATCGGCGGCATCAAGGCTCGGGTGGCCGGCGAGGCCTTCAGCGATCAGCGCGTCCAGCTGCGCGTCGCCCAGTGCCTTCCACCAGTCCTGCGCCGGGAAACCGGTGGCGCTCAGGTCGGTGTCGGCCAGGGTACGTTCGCTGTGCAGGCTGTCCACCTCAAGCACGTGGCCCTGCGGGGTGAGGCCGCGGCTGCTGGCGCAGGCGGCCAGGGCCAGGGCCAGCGCTGACACCAGCAGCGCGCGCCCGGACCGGCGGAGAGTGGGATGCGGGATCGGGTTCATGGGGTCGTCAGTGAATCGCGGATTCGGGTAAGGAGGGACAGCAGCAGCGTGCGCTCATCGGCGGAAAGATCACGCAGCGCGTAATCCATCACCGCGTCGCCGCGCAGCTTCAGCCGCGCCCACAGCGCGCGGCCTTCGTCGGTCAGCACGATCTGCAGTGCACGCCGGTCCTGCGCATGCGGCTCGCGGCGGACGCAGCCCAGTGCTTCCAGCTTGTCCAGCAGGCGGGTCACCGCACTGGGCACCTGGTCGATGGCCTGGGCCAGTTCGTTGGCGGTACAGGGGGCCATGTGCGAAAGCACCTTCAGCCCGATGTAGTGGGTGAAGCCGATGCCCAGATCTTCTTCAGCCATGGACGCGTCGAGTTGGCGGACCAGGCCGTCGCGCACCTGGCGCAGCAGCAGGCCGAAGCTGGGGGGAGTGGTTGCAGGACAGATCATGGGGGAGCATTCTCTTCCAAAAAAAATATTTCTCAATGGAAATATTCGATCTGGCATCGAATGCTGTGTTGCAGCAGCGGGCTCGATCAGTGAAGGCGCCTACCTTAATGATCTGGTCAGGTGGCCCGGTAGTACAATCCAGCCAATGGATGACACATTTCAGCCAGCGGATATGATGAACAAGGCAGAAATCCCCCCTCCCAAGCGCCTGCTGCGTGACGACGCGCTGGACTGGTTCGAGCGCAACGATGGCCCACCGGTCGTCGCCTTCCGCTTCGACAGCCCGCAGGGCCTTGTCCGCGAAGTGGACTGGCACCACCACCAGCGCGCGCAGCTGATCTGTGTCGAGCGCGGCCTGCTGACCACCCGCACCTCGCACGGCACCTGGTCACTGGCGCCGGGTTCGGCCGGCTGGATGCCGCCGCTTGAGCCACATACGGTCACCCTCGACGGGCCGTTGCGCGGCTGGGGCATGGCCCTGGCGGCGCCTGCCTGCTCCACCCTGCCCTCCGATCCGTGCGTGCTGGGCCTGTCCAAGCTTGCCCAGGCACTGGCCGACCGCATCTGCGAATGGCCGTTGGGTTATGCCACCACGCCCGAGCGCCAGCACATCATCGACGTGCTGCTGGACGAGATCCGCACCGCCCCGCGCCAGCGCATGCACCTGCCGATGCCGCATGACCGGCGCCTGCTGAAGATCGCCTCACAGCTGCTGGCCGACCCGTCCGACGAGCGCAGCCTGGCCGAATGGGCGCACTGGGCCGGGCTTTCCCCGCGCAGCCTGACCCGCCACTTCCGCGACGAGACCACCCTCAGCTTCGCCCAGTGGCGGCAGCAGGCCCGCCTGTCCGAGGCCCTGCGCCAACTGACCGACGGCCGCAGCGTGGCCGATATCGCCCATGCGCTGGGCTTCAGCAGCGCCAGCGCCTTCGTCACCGTGTTCCGCCGCCACTTCGGGCTGCCACCCGGGCGCTACCTGGCACGCGCCGGGCATGGCCTGGAAACCGGGCTGGACCCTGCGCGCGGCTTGGCATCCCCCGCCGCATCCGGATAATCACAGGATTGCGAGCGGCGACCGCCGTCGCCGCCTCCCGACAACAGGTAACAACGCCGCATGACCGAACTTGCCCGCCCCGTGTTCCACGGATTCGAACAACTGCCGCTGCGCGAGTACGCCGAGCGCGCCTACCTCGACTACTCGATGTACGTGGTCCTGGACCGCGCCCTGCCGTTCATCGGCGACGGCCTGAAGCCGGTGCAGCGCCGCATCATCTATTCGATGAGCGAGCTGGGCCTGAATGCCGCGTCCAAGCCGAAGAAGTCCGCGCGCACCGTCGGTGACGTCATCGGTAAATACCACCCGCACGGCGACAGCGCGTGCTACGAAGCGCTGGTGCTGATGGCCCAGCCGTTCTCGTACCGCTATCCGCTGATCGAGGGCCAGGGCAACTTCGGCTCCAGCGACGACCCGAAGTCGTTCGCGGCGATGCGTTACACCGAATCCAAGCTGACCCCGATCGCCGAAGTGCTGCTGGGCGAACTGGGCCAGGGCACCACCGACTGGGCGCCGAACTTCGACGGCACCCTGCAGGAACCAACCTGGATGCCGGCGCGGCTGCCGCACCTGCTGCTCAACGGCACCACCGGCATCGCCGTGGGCATGGCCACCGACGTGCCGCCGCACAATCTCAACGAGATCGTCAGCGCGCTGCTGCACCTGCTGGACAACCCCGAGGCCAGCGTGCGCGACCTGTGCGAACACGTGCAGGGCCCGGACTACCCGTCCAGCGCCGAGATCATCACCGCGGCCAGCGATCTGCGGAACATGTACGAGACCGGCAACGGCAGCGTGCGTGCACGTGCGACCTTCACCAAGGAAGCCAACAACATCGTGGTCACGGCGCTGCCGTTCCAGGTGTCGCCGTCGAAGGTGATCGAGCAGATCGCCGCGCAGATGCGCGCCAAGAAGCTGCCGTGGCTGGAAGACATCCGCGATGAGTCCGACCACGCCAACCCGGTGCGGGTGGTGCTGGTGCCGCGCTCCAACCGCGTCGACGCCGAACAGCTGATGGGCCACCTGTTCGCGACCACGGACATGGAGCGCAGCTACCGCGTCAACCTCAACGTGATCGGGCTGGACGGCCGTCCTCAGGTGAAGAACCTGAAGATGCTGCTCAGCGAATGGCTGACCTTCCGCAGCAATACCGTCACCCGCCGCCTGCAGCACCGCCTGCAGAAGGTCGAGCGCCGCCTGCACCTGTTGGAAGGTCTGCTGGTCGCGTTCCTCAACCTGGACGAGGTGATCCACATCATCCGTACCGAGGACGAACCGAAGGCAGCGCTGATCGCGCGCTTCGGCCTGTCCGACGACCAGGCCGAGTACATCCTGGAAACCAAGCTGAAGCAGCTGGCGCGCCTGGAAGAGATGAAGATCCGCGGCGAGCAGGACGAGCTGGCCAAGGAGCGCGAGAAGATCCTCGGCATCCTCGACAGCAAGGCCAAGCTGAAGAAGCTGATCCGCGACGAACTGACCGCCGATGCCAAGAAGTTCGGCGACGCACGCCGTTCGCCGCTGGTGCAGCGCCAGGCCGCGCAGGCCATCGACGAGACCGAGCTGGTGCCGAGCGAGCCGATGACCGTCGTGCTGTCGGAGAAGGGCTGGATCCGTGCCGCCAAGGGCCACGACGTCGATGCGTCCGCCCTGTCCTACCGCGATGGCGACGCCCTGCAGGGCGCGGTGCGCGCGCGCAGTACCCAGCAGGTCGCGTTCCTCGACAGCGAGGGCCGCGCCTACTCGACGCCGGTGCATACCCTGCCGTCCGCTCGCGGCAACGGTGAACCGCTGACCGGCCGCTTCTCGCCGGCGCCGGGCACCAGCTTCGTCACCCTGGCCAGTGCCGAACCGGAGACGCGCTTCGTGCTGGCCTCCAGCCATGGCTACGGCTTCGTCACCCGCTTCGAGAACCTGATCGGCCGCAACAAGGCCGGCAAGGCGATGCTGAACCTGTCGGCCGGCTCGTCGGTGCTGATCCCTTCGGTGGTTGCCAACGTCGCCACTGATCGCATCGTGGCGGTGACCAGCTCGGGCAACCTGCTGGCGATCGCCGCCAACGACCTGCCGGAACTGGACAAGGGCAAGGGTAACAAGATCATCGAGATCCCCAAGGCCAAGCTGGCCACCGAGCGGGTCGTGGCGATCGTGGCGATCAGCCCGGGGCAGACCCTGCAGGTACGCAGCGGCCAGCGCACCATGGGCCTGAAGTTCAACGAGCTGGACGCCTATCTCGGCGCCCGCGCCACCCGCGGCCACCTGTTGCCGCGTGGCTGGCAGAAGGTGGAAGGCCTGTCGGTGGAGTGACCGGTAGTGCCGGCCGCTGGCCGGCAACTGCTGAATGTTGCTCGGATCCAACGTTGCCGGCCAGCGGCCGGCACTACCGGAATCCAGGGACGTCAGACACGAAAAAGCCGGGGCATGCCCCGGCTTTTTCGTTGTCGGCTGGCGGGCGGTGGAGCAGCTGGCGGGCGAAGGCTGGCTGGCGGGGCTCCGATGCTGGCGGGCGACAGAACGCTGTGCTTCTTCTGGTAGAGCCGACCGCTGGTCGGCTGCTTCTGGCTCCTGGTAGAGCCGACTGTTAGTCGGCTGCTTTTTGAAGAGCAGCCGACCAGCGGTCGGCTCTACCGGGTGGTCGCCGGGAATTGCCCAGCGCCTGCGGCTCAGTGCGCCGGGGCGCCGTTGCCGTCGATCTTGCTCAGCTGGTACAGCTCCAGGCCGATCCGCTTGATCAGGCCCAGCTGCTGCTCCAGCCACCAGGCATGGTCTTCCTCGGTGTCCTTCAGCTGCGCCAGCAGCATGTCGCGGCTGACGTAGTCACCCTTCTCTTCGCACAGCTTCATGCCGGCGGCGAGATTGTTCCGAACCGCGTATTCAGTATCCAGATCCTTCTGCAGCATCTCCTCCACGGTCTTGCCCGGCTCGGTGGCATGCGGGCGCATGTCCGGGTCGCCGCCCAGGAACAGGATGCGGCGCAGCAGCGCGTCGGCGTGCTGGGTCTCTTCTTCCATCTCGTGGTTCAGGCGTTCGTACAGCGCGAACAGGCCCTGGTCCTCGTAGCGGCGGGAATGGATGAAGTACTGGTCGCGGGCAGCAAGCTCGCCGCGCAGCAGTTCCTTCAGGCAGGCGATGACGTCCGGGTTGCCTTTCATGGGGGGCTCCTGTGAATCGATGCGGCATAGGGTGACGCATTTCCGGCGACGGTGATCTAATCGGAATCAGTCGCAGTTGCGCCTGCGGCTACAATCGACCCTCGAGCGTGGAAAGGACGTGCGATGCGACGTACATGGCGTTGGGTGCTGGGCGTGTTGATCGCCATCGTGCTGGTCACCGTTCTGGTGCTGTGGCTGCTGCTGCGCGGCAGCCTGGCCGACCTGGACGGCGAGCATGCGCTGCCGGGCCTGGCCAAGCCGGTCACCGTCGAGCGCGACGCGCTGGGCGTGGTCACCATCACCGCCGGCAACCAGGCCGACGCGATGCGTGCGCTGGGCCGCGTGCATGCGCAGGAACGCTATTTCGAGATGGACCTGATGCGGCGCAGTGCCGCGGGCGAGCTGTCGGCGCTGTTCGGGCCGAAGGCCGTCGACGCCGACAAGCGCATGCGCGTGCATCGCCTGCGCGCGCGTACCGAGGCGAACATGCAGGCCGCGCTGGGCAGCAACAGCGAGGCCGTGGGCGCCTACGTCGCCGGCGTCAATGAGGGACTGGCCGGACTTCCGGTGCGGCCATGGGCGTACCTGCTGCTGCGCCAGGCGCCGCAACCCTGGCGGGCCAGCGACAGCGTGCTCACCGGGCTGGCCATGTACGCCGACCTGCAGGATCCGGGCAACCAGACCGAGCTGGCGTTGAGCCGCATCCGCGCGGTGGTGCCGCCGGCGCTGTACGCCCTGCTCGCCCACGATGGCAGCGAATGGGATGCGCCCCTGTTCGGCGAACCAACCGGCAACGCCGTGCTGCCCGACGCCAGCCAGCTCGATCTGCGCACATTGCAGGGAAAGCCGGGCACCGGACAGGAAGAGGCCGATGCGGTCGGCAGCAACAACTTCGCCGTATCCGGTGCACTGACCGCCGACGGCCGCGCCATCGTCGCCGATGACATGCACCTGGGACTGCGCGCGCCGGGGCTGTGGTTCCGCGTGCGCTTGCGCTACCCCGACCCGCAGGCCGCGGGCGGCCAGGTCGATGTCACCGGTTTCTCGCTGCCCGGCCTGCCGGCGGTGATCGTCGGCAGCAACGGGCATGTCGCCTGGGGCTTCACCAACAGCTACATCGACACGGCGGACTACCGCACTGAACCGGCCAATGCTGCGGTCACCGTGCATGAGGAACGCATCGCGGTGGCGGGCCAGGCCGACGTGCTGTTCCCGGTGCGCGAAAGCGCCTGGGGACCCATCCTGCACACGCATGCCGATGGCAGCGGCGATGCCCTGCGCTGGGTCGCGCAGCTGCCGGGTGCGGTGCGCCTGGACTTTGGTGACCTGGCCCGTGCCGGCGATCTGGAAGCCGCCCTGCACTTCGCCGACCAGGCCGGCATCCCGGCGCAGAACCTGGTGATCGGCGACCGCAGCGGACGCATCGCCTGGCGCCTGATCGGCGCCCGTCCAGACCGCGGCCCCGGTTGTGCACCGGCCGGCTTCAACGCCGCCAGCAACCAGGACTGCGCGCCTTGGCCGATCCGCAGCGACGCCGCACCGGCACTGATTGATCCACCCAGCCATCGCCTGTGGACCGCCAACGGCCGCGTCCTCGACGGCGAGGCATTGGCCAGCGTCGGCCATGGTGGTTATGACCTCGGTGCCCGTGCGCGGCAGATCCGTGATCTGCTGGCCATCCAGGAGCGCTTCGACGAGCACGACCTGCTGGCGATCCAGCTCGACGACCGCGCAGTGTTCCTGCAACGCTGGTGGGCACTGCTGCACGACGTCATCGAACGCAGTGACGATCCTGCGTTGAAGCGGTTGGGAGAGGCCAGCCATCAATGGGGCGGCCGCGCCTCGTCCAGCTCGGTCAGCTACCGGGTGGTGCGCGAGTTCCGCTCGCAGGTAATGCAGACGCTGTCTGACGCATTACTGGCCCCGGCCAACGCTCGACTGGGAGAGGACTACCTGGACCCGCGGCTGGCGCAGCTGGAAGGCGTCGCCTGGCCGATGCTGCAGCAGCGCCCGGCCAACCTGCTGCCCCCCGCCTTCGACAGCTGGGATGCGCTGTTGAACGATGCGGCACGCCGAACCGAAGCCGAACTGTCCCAACAGGGCCCGCTGGCCCAGCGCAGCTGGGGCGAGCGCAACACGGCGGCGATCTGCCACCCGATCGCACGCGCGCTGCCGGACTTCGCGAAGCGCTGGCTGTGCATGCCGGCCGATCGCCTGCCCGGCGACCGCGACATGCCGCGCGTGCAGACGCCGAATTTCGGCGCCTCGGAGCGGATGGTGGTCTCGCCCGGCCACGAGGCCGACGGCATCGTGCACATGCCCGGCGGCCAGAGCGGCCATCCGCTGTCCCCCTACTGGGGGGCCGGCCATGAAGACTGGGTGCATGGCCGCCCGACCCCGTTCCTGCCGGGCAAGGCCCAGCATGTGATGACGCTGGTGCCTGCACGGTAATGCCGGCTAGCGGCCGGCACTGCCTCCGGTGCTAGGCCAGTGCCTGTTCGTGCACGCCGGCAATCGCACGTCCGGACGGGTCGGCCGCTGCCGCGAAGCTGGCATCCCATGCAATCGCCGCCGGCGACGAACAGGCGATCGACTTGCCGCCCGGTACGGTTTCGGCAGCCGCACGGCTGGGGAAGAACTGCTCGAACAGGTGGCGGTAGTAGTACGCCTCCTTGGTCTGCGGCGGGTTGTGCGCAAAGCGCTTGTCCGCGGCCGCCAGCACACGGTCGCTCACCTGTGCTTCGGCATGCGCCTTCAGCCCGTCGATCCAGCCGTAGCCGACGCCATCACTGAACTGTTCCTTCTGCCGCCACAGGATGCTGTCCGGCAGGTAGCCGTCGAACGCCTCGCGCAGCACCGCCTTCTCGATGCGACGGCCACCAAACCCGGCACCGACCATCTTGTGCGCGGCGTCGAAACGCATCGCCACGTCGAGGAATTCGCGATCCAGGAACGGCACGCGCGGCTCCACGCCCCAGGCCATCATCGACTTGTTGGCGCGCAGGCAGTCGTAGTTGTGCAGGGCATCGAGCTTGCGCACCAGTTCATCGTGGAATTCGCGCGCATCCGGCGCCTTGTGGAAGTACAGGTAGCCACCGAAGATCTCGTCGCTGCCTTCGCCGGACAGCACCATCTTCACCCCCATCGCCTTGATCCGCCGCGCCAGCAGGAACATCGGCGTCGATGCGCGGATGGTGGTGACGTCATAGGTCTCGATGTGGCGGATCACTTCCGGCAGTGCATCCAGCCCCTCCTCGAAGGTGTATTCGAAACCGTGGTGCACGGTGCCCAGCGCTTCGGCGGCAACCGCAGCAGCGGCCAGGTCGGGCGAGCCCTTCAGGCCAATCGCGAATGAATGCAGGCGCGGCCACCAGGCTTCGGTCTGCCCACCGTCCTCGATGCGACGGCGTGCATAGCGCGCAGCCACGGCGGCGACCAGCGAGGAATCGAGGCCACCGGACAACAGCACGCCGTACGGCACGTCACTCATCAGCTGGCGTTCGACCGCATGCTCGAATGCCTGCCGCAGTTCGGCCAGGTCGGCCTGGCGGCCCTGCACATCCGCATACTCGCGCCACGGCTGCTGGTAATAGCGCACCAGTTCGCCGCTGGCGCTGTCGAAGTAATGGCCTGGGGGGAATTGCGCGACGTCGGCGCAGGTGTCCACCAGCGCCTTCATTTCCGAGGCCACGCGCAGGCGACCCTGCGCATCATGGCCCCAGTACAGCGGCACCACGCCGACCGGGTCACGCGCCACCAGCACGCGGCCGCTGTCACGGTCCCACAGCGCGAAGGCAAAGATGCCGTTGAGCTGCTCCAGCCACTGCGCCGGCGATCCGCCCTGGCGGTACAGCGCGTTGATCACTTCGCAGTCCGAGCCGGTCTGGAAGTCATAGGCGGCGGTCAGCGCGGCCTTCAGCTGCTGGTGGTTGTAGATCTCGCCGTTCACCGCCAGCGCCAGCTGACCATCGGCCGACAGCAGCGGCTGCGAGCCGCCGGCCGGATCGACGATGGCCAGCCGCTCGTGGACCAGCAGTGCGCCTTCGTCGAGGTACACGCCGCTCCAGTCCGGGCCGCGGTGGCGCTGGCGCTGCGACAGTTCCAGCGCGTGGCGGCGCAGGGAAGGAAGATCGTCACCGGCCTGCAGGCCGAAGATTCCGAAGATCGAACACATGGCGGAGCTCCTGTTGGGGGATTTCACGGGGTGGGAAGGTGTTCGACCGGCCATCCAGGCCCGGGTGGGGCTGCGCCCGGGCACAAAAAAACCCGCATCGGCCGATGCGGGTTTTCTGGTGTCCGGGCGTATGTTGCTGTCTATCTACCCAGGGCGCAGTCCCGCATCGGCCGCGCACGATTATTCGCGCGCAGATTATTGCGGTTGTTGTTGTTGACGGCGGTGGCCAGGTGGATCGACATGGCATCGACCCTACCCCGGTTTCCGGCACGGTGCAACAGTTGCGTCGGCAACCAGCCGGACCGCCTGGCGGCGCATAATGGCCCACCCCGAAATGTGTAACTGGAATGCAACACAGCAATGGACGCACCGGGGCGCTGGCCGCCCTGCTCTGCCTGGGCCTGGCCGCATGCCAGACCGTGCCCCCGCCCTCGCCCCTGCCGCCAGCCCAGCTGCAAAGCCTGGAGCAACGCGGCACCGACGGCAGCTTCGACGGTGCCTGGGACACCGCACAGACCTTCGAGCACTTCAACGATCCGCGCGCGATCACGTACTACGAGCGCGCCGCGGCGATCACGCCCTGGACCTTCCACAACACCAAGGCGGAAGAAGCACTGGGCCGGATCTGGACGTCCGGCACGCTGCGGCATGCCGACAGCCCCCATATCGATCCTGCACCGGTTCTGCGTGCGTCGTGGCGACGTGGCGAACGCGCCTACCTGGCAGCGGCCAACCACGGCAATCCCTACGCGTTCCATGAACTCGCCACTGCCTATCGCGCGCGCAGCGAGGCGCAGCTGGCATTGCGCTGGGACCTGCGCGCGATGATCTACCACCGCTATCCAAGCCGATCCTCGCGACTGCCGGATGCGGTGGCCGCGCGGGCCGGCACCGTGCACCCGTTGGTGGCCCGCATCCAGCGACGCGCCGAGCGCGGCGATGCCGAAGCGCAGGTGGACCTGGGCGCGCTGCTGGAAAGATGCGTGGGCCTGCCGCGCGATCCTGCGCGCGCCCTGCAGCTGTACCAAAGCGCCGGTGAGCAGGGTAACGTGTTCGGCCAGTACTTCGCTGGGCTGTTGCTGGGGCGCGGTACGCCGGGTGTAGAGAAGGACACGGAAGCAGCGACGCGCTGGTTCGCCAGGGCCGAGGCGCAGCACTTCTACATGGCCGCGCCGGACTACTGGAAAAAAGCGGTGGAGCCGCCGTTCTTCATTTTTTCCGAGTAGAGCCGAGCCATGCTCGGCTGCTTCTGCCAGGAAA
>NZ_JAOEDV010000008.1:0-94109 GCF_029837545.1 Stenotrophomonas sp. GD04024
CCCCCACGACCGTGAACCTGCAGACCTTGCCTTCCATGCCGTATCGCATGCTGCCCGACAGCTGCCAGTTCGAACTGCTGGATGTGGACGCGCTGCAGGACCCGGCCAGCGGCCGCCTGCTGCACCTGTACTCGCTGGTCGCCCGCTGCCTGTCGTGCGAAACGGTGTTCAAGGCCGAGGAAGGGCAGGGACTGGTCAGCCACTCCGCATCGCGGGTGGTGCGTTGCCCTGCCGGCTGCGGCCAACAGGCATTCAAGCCGTCGTTGTTGCGTGCCTGGAAGCCGCAGGTGGCCGCGCAGGCGTGAGGGCGCTGATGGGTGCTCACAGCACCCCGGGGTTGGCACGCCACACGGCGAAATTGAGTGCCGAGGCGAACGAGATCCAGGCAAGGTAGGGCAGTAACAGTACTGCGGCGCCACGCTGGATGCGCAGGAAGCCAAGGATCGTCGCGCACACCAGCACGATCAGGACAAGAATGTCAGCAAAGGCAAGCGCGCCCAGCTTCCAGCCGAAGAACAGCCAGCTCCACAAGGCGTTGACCGCGAGCTGCACTAGATAGAGTGTCAGCGCCGGACGCGCACCGCACCAGCCGCGCTCCCGCCAGACCAGCCAGGCGGCAACCGCCATCATTGCGTAGAGCAGGGTCCAGACCGGCCCAAATACACCGGCAGGCGGTGCCCAGGCCGGCAGGGTGAGGCTGGCGTAGAAGCTGGCAGCGGACGTGGAGGCCCATGCGCCCAATGCGGCCGCCGCAAAGGTAGCCGCGAACCATCCCAGAAGACCCAGTGCCTGTGAACTCCGCTTCATTGCGTACAACTCCATGATGCCTATGCCCCCTCATACGAACGGAGGAGGCAAATGGATGCGGGCCGGCGTCGATCAGTCTGAAGTGCCCGCGGCGCTCCCGCCCTGGCTTGAAGGCAGCAGGGAAGGGCGCTGGTCGAACCACTCGCGCGCCTTGGCGAGGTGCCAATGGCGCTGGTCGCCATCCAGCTCGATCCCAGCACCCAGCAGCCCCCAGCGCAGATATAGGTCGCCACGCTTGCGCTGCTCCAGCAGATCCAGGCGTGCGCGCACCGAAAGGCGATCATTCTCGGCCTGCAGGCCGTCGATGATCAGGTGGCCCGGCCGCCAGCGCAGCCTGGCCTGCGCATCGACCTGCCCGGAATCCAGCAGCGACAGGGTCCAGCGCGGGTAGTCGGTGCGCGTGGCAAACACCGCCAGCAGGGGGCGCGCATCGCTCAGGGTCAGGTCGGTGGTAGCGTCCACCTGGAATGGGGATTGCGCGTCGATGCGGCCCCGCTTGAACGCAGCACGGCCTTTCCATGCTGCGCTGGACCCGGTACCGGCCACCTGCACATTGCGCAGTTCGACGGTGGTGCCGGACAGGTCGAAGTGGCGTTGGTTGAAGTCGCCGCGGCGCAGGGTTGCGTTCACGTCCACATCGCCGCCCATGTCCAGGCCTGCGACCTTGGCGCTGGCGTTGCGACCCAGCAGGCGCGCCGTGCCATGGCCAACGCGGCCATCGGTGTCGAGCGTGGCATCGCCACTGAGGCTGCCAGTGCCACGCAACAGCCGCAGCTGCGACGACCCCAGGTAGCGGTTGTAGGCGGCAAGGTCCGGTATGGTGGCTTCGCTGAAACGCAGCCGGGCGCGTACACCCTTGCGCAGTTCCTGCAGGCGGCCGTCGCCGGTCAGGTCCACGGCCAGGTCGCGACCGTCGAACAGAGATACGTCCTTGGCATCGCTGGGGCGTGCACTGAAACGGGGCAGCCGGATCGCCAGCTGTGCCTGACTGGGCGTGCCGGCCTTCAATTCGCCATGCGCGCTGGCGGTGCCGGCCAGGCGCACGCCGGCAACTTCGGCCACGGCGGCCGCTGAGGGAATGTCCACGGTGCTGCCTTCGATCAGCTCGCCATGGCGCAGGCGCAGGTCGGCCTTCAGTGTGCCGCCGCCATCCAGCTGCAGCCACGGCTTGCGCACGAACAGGGCAGGGATCCAGTTGAGCGAGGTAAAGGTCCATTCGCCGCGCACGGTGCCGGAACTGCGCTCCAGCAGCAGGGCCGGCGCCTGGAACGGGATGTCGCGCCCGGTGATGTGGATGTTCGCATCGACTTCGCTGCCCGAGCCCGGCCGAGGCGGCAGGCGCGCCTGCAGGCGCAGGTCGTTGGCCACGTTGAGCTGCAGCGCGAGCAGGCCACGATCGGGCGCGCCATCGCCCAGATAGAGCGGAACCTGCCAGAGCGCGCGATCGCCGGGCTGCAGCTGGCCGTCGATCAGGTGGGCCGCCAACTGCAGGCGGCCGGGCACCGGCGCGCTGGAAATGCGCGGCTGCTGCGCATCGGTATCCATGCGCAGGCCCTGGCTGCGTGCATCAACGTCCAGCTGGGCATGCAGGATCTTCAGCTTGGCCAGCCCGGGCGCCTGGTCGCGGTAGTGGCGTGGATAGCTGAAGCGCGCGGTCAGGTTCATGTCGCCCAGCAGCTGCACACCGTCGAAGCTGGTGTCCGCTTTACTGAACGAGACCTTCGAATCGAACAGTTCGGACGGGCCGCCGCGTAGCTGTTTGAGGAACCCGACCGTGCCCTGGCCCTTGCCGATGATCAACAACTTGCCGAACCGAGCGCTGCGGATGCTGTCGCTGTGGATGGCATCGAAGCGCAGGGTCCAGCCCTGGTCGCTGCGCGGCGGTGGCGGAATGGCGTCCTCGACCCGGCTGATCTCGGCGGAGACCCCGGTGGCCTGCAGCCGGGGCACCCGCACCTCCCGCTTGAACAGGGGAAATACCGCCAATCGGGCGCTGGCGCGCTCGGCGTGCAGCACGTAGACGGTGTGGTTCACGTGGCCGCGCATGTGCACGTTCCAGGCAATGACGTGGCCCGGCAGCAGCGTGATGGCCGGGCCGGTGGTCATTACGAACTTGTGCGGCTTGCGGTTGGTGACCTGGTCGAACAGCGGGGTGTTGAGGAAAACGTTGCCGGCCAGCAGGTAGAGCGCGTAGATGCCCAGCAGGACATAGCCCGCGACGCGCCATCGGCGAAAACGGTGCGGGATGCGCGCGGAAGTAGGGGGCATGTACTGCTCTGCAGGCCGGAATTTCGTCAACTATTGCGGAACCGATGGCGGCGGTACGTGAAGCAGCCGCGGCCGGGTGGTTGGTTTCTGCTAGTGTCCGCCTGGGCCACTACGCCGATCCGCGAGGAATCGCATGGAAATCCGAGCTGCCACCGCAGGTGACTTCGACGCCATGTGGGCCATCTTCAGGGCCGCCATTGCGACCGAGGATGCGCTACCGTTCGCCGACACCTTCGAGGCCAGCACCTTCCGGAGCCACTGGTTCGGGTCGCAGCCGGCTTATGTGGCGCTTCTGGAAGGCCGCGTAGCCGGAATGTACAAGATGGGCGCCAACTTCCCCGATCTGGGGGCGCACATGGCCAGCGCCACCTACGTGGTCGACCCGACAGTGCAGGGGCGCGGCATTGGCCGGGCGCTGGTGGAGCACAGCCTGGACCGGGCGAGGGCGGAAGGCTTCCTGGCCATGCAGTTCAATTACGTGGTCAGCACCAATGCGCCGGCCGTCGCGTTGTACCGGACGCTGGGGTTTGCGGTGGTCGGAACGCTACCGGAGGCATTCCGGCATCGAACGCTGGGGCTGGTGGACGTGTTTGTGATGCACCGGTTTCTGTAGCGGCCTGGAGTAGAGCGAGCATGATCTTGCGAACATCCTGCGTCTTCGCACTCTGCACTTTCATGGGCGCCTGTGCCCTGCAGCCAAAGAGCATGCCACCGCAGGTCTCATCCGCAGGCTACACATCGGTCAGCTCGACCCTTCTGGCAGGCTGGATCCACCTGCGCAGTGAGAGCTATCTGCCTGGATCGAATCTTGCGTCCGGCGCCCCTGAGATCAAGGTATGCGAGTCTGTCGCACACAGGATCCAACTTGAGATCTACCCGGGCGTCGAGCCAGATGTTGAAAGAACCTGCCGGAACATAGATGCCTCCGCCACCGAAGCGGAGCGATGGTTCCCCAAGCGCAGTACCCGCTATTCGGTCATCATCGTGCCTGAAGGGCAATCCATTTCCGTGAGCAGGTGGAGCTTTGGCTATCGATCAGCGCATCTTGCGTTGGCTGTGGCGGCATTCGGTAACCAAGAGAGACGAGAGGGAAATCTTGTTGATCTAGTGGCGCATGAGACCTTTCATATACTCGGTCGAATTGCCGGGGATGCCCGTGGGCAGGATGAGTACCATGCCTACTACGCGGGCTTGTGCGCTCAGCTCGCGGTGCTTGGGTCGATTCCCGAATCCGTCTTGCCAGGAGCGCCGCTTCAAGGGGGTGTGGATGAACCAACGCGGGCATCTTCGGATTCGGCGTATCGGGTGAGGCGTGAAGCCTTGCTGCTGTCCCGCGATGGTTCGATCAAGGCGGGCGACGATGGCGGCAGAGCACTCGCTCTGCGCTGCATCGAGTTGCAGAAGGAGACAGCACGGCCAGATATCAATCGCGGCCCGAACGGATCGTAATGGGTCGTCCGCTGCCCTGGCTGAAGGGCTTGGTAGAGCAGGGGGGTCATGGCGCGCGACCGGCACTGGTTCCACGTACAAACGCCGCCGCCAGCTGCAACGCATCGCTGCTGCCGCGATCGCCGCGAAGTGCATGGACCAGTCGGCCGGGTGTGACGCCGGTCCAGCGCAGCAGGTCATGCGTGGCATGCGCCTGGTCGCTGTAACCATGGCGCGCGGCGGCCGAGGCGATGCTGGCTGCTTCGCCATCCAACGTGCGCAACAGCGCCTGCAGTCGGCGGACACGGGCATACTCTTTGGGTGTCATGCCCACAGCGGCCAGAAAGCGCGTCTGCAGGGTGCGCAACGAGACGCCAATCCGGCGAGCCAGTTCGGCGATGCGCAGGTCGCCATCAATGGCATCCAATGCCGCAACCGCCTGTTCAACGCTCTCATCCAGGGCAAAGCTGGCGCAGCGTTCGCGCAGGATCCGCCAGAGCGGCTCGGGCGAACCGCTTGCCGCACTGGCGCGGGCGGCGGTGCTGAACACTTCGGCAAAGGCAGCATCCAGTGTGTAAAGGTCCGGCGCCTGGTCTCGAAGCCCGGCCAACCGAGGGCCTGCAACCAGAGCGCTCGCTGCCGGCTGCAGCCGCACCCCGATGCAGAACACCGCGCCGACGGCCTGCAGACGGATCGGACCACATTGCTGAGCCGCAAAACAGAACGGCAGATCGGAACGGATCCGGCCATCGGCACCATGCAGATGCAGCGGCACGCCAAGCTCGGCAATCAGCTCGCAACGACCATCCGGGTAGATGACCTGTACGTCATTCCCGGGCGCCTCGTCCCGCAGCCACCACAGGCATTGGACATGCCGGCGCAGATCGCCGGGGGCAGGGTGCTCGAAGTAGTCCATGCGGCATCGGACGCCATCCTGCGCGTTTTTACAAGCGGGCCGGGCGCCATGCCGCTAACCTGCGGCGAACCCAACCAGGAGCTCAGAGCATGTTGAGGTCGAAGATGGTGATGCTGGGCGCAGGACTGGCGTTGGCGAGCGGCGCGGCCAACGCGGCGCCGGCCGAGTTCGACTGGCTGGCCGGGCATTGGTGCGGTGGCACCGAGGAGCGGCGGCTGGACGAGGTCTGGCTGCCGGAAGCTGGCGGCGCATTGCTCGGGATGTCCCGCACGCTGAGCCGCGGCAGCATGGAGTCATTCGAGTACATGCGGCTCGTGCCGGCGGGCAAAGCGGCTGGCTTTCATGTGCAGCCCAATGGCGTGGCGCCGACCACGTTCGTCATTGCCGAGCATGGCGAGAACTGGGTGGTGTTTGAGAATCCGCAGCATGATTTCCCGAATCGCATCGAGTACCGGCGTGATGGCGCTTCATTGAAGGCAAGCATCTCGGGACTTGGTGATGATGGGAAGATCCTGCGGATTCAGTTCGACTACCGGCGGTGTGGGGAGTAATTGGGAGCGGTGACTGGGAGGGGTGGTTGGAAGACTTGGCTATGGGGAGGCTGTCCCGGGGCTTTAGCCACCCGGGCACGGATCCGGCCTGTAACATAATATACATTATGCGAAATGGTATCAGGCGCTTCGGTCAGCACTGGTGCTCCTTCGTCGGCTCCGCGCTGCAATGGCTGGGCCTCTGGCTCGGCTCTTGCCTGCGGCCTGGGACCCCGGCCAAGGATGAGATCGCGGCATGATTGAGTTCGACCCGCACCACCGTATCGACTTGACCGGCCCTTGGGCCGGTTTTTCTTTCCTCGGCGACCGCCTGATTACGCCCGAAGGTCGCGAGCTGGAACCGCAGGATCTGGCCTGGCTGTCGCTCACCGCCTGCCAAGCACAGGAGTGGCGCCGGATGATGGCGCAGTTGCGATCGGCGCCCACCGAGAAGCCTTCCAGCGCAATGGATTCCGCGGAAGTGATCGACGTGGCCACATTGATGGCACGGCGCCAACGGCGGTTGTCCAGGGTGATGGCTGGCCCTGACGCCGATCCAGTGAAGGCAGTCCTGCCAGTACAGGGGCCGAGGCCTCGCCAGCGCGTGTGAGGCGTTTCCGTAGGGGCGCTGCCCCTACACCCCGGTCACTGCTCGCGGCAGCGTTGCCAGCCGCCTGCGGGCGAAGAAACCTGTTCCCATCCGTTTGAGAGCCTTCGGAAAGCTTGGCCGCCAATACAGGCGAGTCCAGAGCGCTTGGAAGCTTCGGACCCGAGCGAAGGGAGCCCAACGACGCTATCGGAAGGACCAGGGCGACCGGCGCGGCGCGCCTCATCTGAAAGCAGACGGGCTTCGAGGTGATCGCAGTACGTCTTTACGCCCGGGTGCGGGTGGTTCGGCCAGGCCAATTCGTAACAATTGAGCGGCGTGGTGGTCTTTGACATCGAGTTATAAGCAGGCTTCGGGGCCGCCGGGAGAGGCTTCGGCCTGGGGCCGGTAGCCGACTGCAGCTGCGCTGCGGCGGGAAATGCGAATGCCAGTGCTACGAAAAGGAAGCCAGCGCGGATATCCATACCCTACCCCTGTCAGGTTTGATTACTCCGACAAGGCTAGCGTCGATTGAACGCCCGGTCCATCCACCAGGCAAACCAGTAATGCAGGTCGAAGAATCTGCTCATGCACCGACTATAGCCGCAAGCACGACCAAAATTGCCAGGTGGCCCACGAAATACGCGTAAAAGGCCCGGCCTGATCGTGGAATCCGTGCCGGTAGTTCGCCCAGGACTATGACAGGCAGGGCCAACAACGCCCAGCCGTTCCCGTTGTAGAGGCAGAGCAGACCCATGCAAGCCCATACCCAGATCGGCAGCACCAGGTAGAGGCGTTGGCGACGCCAGTCCCAAGAGCCCAGCAGGAAGTGCGTGCGCCTTCCATGATTCTTGAACCACGCCCAGGCCGCCAGAACGAGCCATACGCCGGGCCAAGCGTAGTCAAGGACAACGGGAGTCACGATACATAGCAACGCAGCCAGCGCCCACTGACGACGTTCCAGCGCCCATATGCAGCCGGCCGCAGCGGCGAACGTCAGCAGGACATTGAGCGGCAACGCCTGGCCGAATGCCAGCACAGCCGCGGGAGTGGCAACCAAGCCCCAAAGTGCCAGGCGCCGAGCAGACTTCCCCGCATCGGCGCCAGGTTGCGCCAGGTTGTAAGCCATGACCAGAGCGAACACAGGGAACGCAACCCGACCCAGCTGAGACACACCTGGCACGTGACCAAGATCGAACACGGTCACGATGTGATCGCCGGTCATCAGCACCAGCGCCAGCCATTTAAGCAGTTCACGTCCACCGCTGGTCATAGCCGATTCTCCCCAGCTGGCGTTGTCATATAGGTGCTGGTCGGGATCGGCGGCGATTCGGGAAAGCTCCCCATTGCGCGAGGCTGCCGCTCAATAGCTACGCCCTGCCCCCGCTGCTCGATCTGATCCAGGGCGCGGTTGATCTGTGTATGACCGTCCACAAGCCTGTTCTCACGTCGAGGCAGATAGGGCTCGTACTGGCCGCGTCGCGCGACGTAACGGCACGTCGGTTCGTCCAGATCGTAACGACTGCCCTGTTCCGTCACGCAATTGCAGCTGGGTTCGTCATGTCCACCGAGGCCATTTTCGCCACCCAGCGAAGACATGCAGAAAACGCGCGGCGGTTCGCTGGGGACGCTGAGCGCATCGTCGTATACGGGGGCACTCCAGGGTTGGGATGGGACACGCGGTAGGAACTTGTCGACGTATTCCTTTAGCGGTTGTGCCGACTTTGCCGCCACCGCTCCGCCCGCCGTCGCTGACGCTCCGTCGCGCGGAGCGCTGACGCCACTGGCACCACCTGGGGCGGGAAGGTCGCCACCACTCATCCGCTTATCCATTCGCCCGAACGCGACGTACAGCATCACCACCGCAGCCACAATCAAGATCGGAAGCGCGATGTAGTACCAGGGAATCTTGCGCTCGGTGGTGTCAAGTTCGGTGGACTTGTACATGCCCATCGGGCGCTTGGGTAGCGTCTTGCGCTTGATCGTCAGCGGGGTGGCCTTCTCAGCCCGTGCCTCGAACTTGTCGAACTCGCGCAGGTGCACAAACTTCGTCCCGAAGCGGCGGCGCACATGAACGTGACGCTCAATCAGATCGTGTACGAACTGATCGCACTGCTTGTCGGGGGATTGGCTTACGAAGATGAAGTCCAAGCCCTTATGCCGATGCTTGGCAAGCTGCTCCACGTGATGCGGCACCTTCGCACCGGCTGGCCGCTTCGGAAGCATGCCATGCTCATACGCCTCATCAACCAGGGCGACAGCGCCATCAGGAAGGAAGTTCGGCCAGTCGCGGAACTGCTCCGGCGTCATCTCTAGAACGCCAGTTTTGGCATAGTCGAACTCGCGAATGTTGCACGCGTACACGATGCGCCCCTGATCTTTGAACTCAAGCAAGCGCTCGATGGCGTGAAGCGTCTTGCCGTGCCCAGGCTGGCCGGTATACCAGTAGATCATGAGCCCGCTCCCAGCTGGTCAGCGACAGCCTTCGGTACGATGAAGACCTTCCAGGCCATGCGCACAGTCAAGGCAGAGAGGATCATTGAGAAGGAAATGCCGACGCCAAGGTAAGAGAGCATCTGCATTGCGGGGCCGTCCAAACCGCCGATGAACTGCATCACGAACTCTTTAAGCTTCGGCAGCATCGCGTTGAACGTGACAGTGGTCAGGCCAAACGCCGCGAGCATCTTGCCGAGCATGCCGGCAGCGGCATCCTTTAGCTTGCCAACGAGCGACGTTGTCGCGTCTATGATCCAGTCAGACACCATGCCCATCAGAAGACCCGTCCCATAAGGATTTGAATTGCCGTGTATGCGCCGAAGATCAAGATCAAGGCGCGAAAGATCGCTGCGATGCGACAGAAGTACGGGAAATCAGCGGCGTTGACGGTTTTCCCCATAATCGTGATTGCCGGAGGCTCAGGACAGGTCCCGCCACCGCCGAACATGTTGCTCGTATCGAGGTTGCTCGTTGAAAGCCCGATGCCCCACTTCTTTGCGCTGGCAACGTCGGCTGCGCCGTCACCAATCGGCGTCACACCTCCCCTGCCCTCCAATGCATCGGCCACGCCATTGCCGTTGGCGTCTCCATTCGTACCGCCCTGCCCAGGCGTGTCCTGCTTTGACGCGAGCTTCTCCACGGCGCAAGCAGATCGCCATTGCATGAGCAGCTGTGTGTACTCCATCGCATTGCACTTCTCACCGGTGCAAGTAGGCATGCCAGATTGGGAGCAATGGCCGCCGCTGATGTTGTTGTTGCGCCGAGTGTTGCAGTCGATGCGCCACTGAATGCGTGCCTGCCCACACATGATGGGCGACCCGCTACATGACGGGGGTGAGTCGCATGTGTCACCGCCGGAAAAGCTCTCAGGGTCGTCAGTATCCGGCTGGCCGTCGTTGTCCTTATCCCTCTTGCATGTCCCATCTGCGCCGCGCACCTCGCCCTGGGCGCACTGACCATCACCAGGAATGCAGTTGCCGAGCGGACTGCGGATCATGCCCGCTAGACACTCTTCGTCCTTCTTCTTGCAGGAACCAGCCACCAGTGCCATGCCATCAGGGCACGGCTTCTCATCGGTGCAGGCGTTGCCCGTCTTTACCTTGCCCGGCGGACACTCTGGCTCAACAGGCTGGCACACACCAAGCATGGCGTTCCACACCATGTTCTTGCCCTGTGCGTTGCAGTCCGGCTTCTTGTCACAGGTCTTTCCATTTGTGGAGTAAGTCGTAGTGTCGTCACCGTTGTCACGATATGTCGATTCGCAACCGTTGATGCACCGCACCGATCCAGACGGAGGAAAAAACGGCGTGGTTGCACTACTACGCTCAGCGCATGACTTGCCCCAATAGAACGTCTGATGGCCCGTAGACCATAGGCCAGCATTGCATTTGCCAGTCTGCGTGATGTAGCCGCTAAACGATTTGCTGCTCGCGGAAACGCATGCTTCATACTGCGCAGGATTGTATCCACTGCTAAGCACGCGCCGTGCGTGGCTCCACGCCTCTGACAGTGCCTCGCCTTGATCGCACACGCGGTTGTTGGGATCCGTGCATCGATATTGCTGCGCGCCTGCGGTTCCGGAGAAAAGAAGCCCCATGCTTAGCAGAATCACAGCCACCAACGCGACCAAATTTCGATAAGCAATCATCACACGCCCTCGAACGCGATCCAGCATGCACCGCAGAACGCAACGATTACGAAGTACCCCATGACACTTCTCCCTAACAAAAAGGGGGCGAGCGTTTCCGCGCACCCCCGTGAGTGAACTTGCGCCCCGATCAACCCTTGGCGGCGCGCTTGGTGAAGGCCCACACCACCAAGATGCCCAGCAGCAGGGCGATGGCACCGATCACGATTGCCATGTCTGCATTGCCCTTCGAGACCTCGGCAGCGATTGCGGCGCCGGGGGACGTGCTGCCCGAGGCCAGGGCTGCGCCCGACGCAACCAGGGCACCGGCACCAGCGCCGATCTTGGTGAAGGTGGAGGCGCCAAAACGGCGCAGGGTGTTCATGTGCTTCATTGCGATTTCCTCGTCATCAGTAGACCCCTATGCGCGCAGCGCGGAATACGAGGCGCGCCTTCAACCCAATCGCCCAGGACAGAACAATCGCTCCTGCGACGAGGGTCCCATCGGCCAAATCCAGGGGAGGCAGAATTGGCTGGTGGTATGGCATCCAGACCGGCACCGAACACGTGCCGTCCTGCTGCACGTTCTCAGCAGCGCAACCGACGACGTAGAGAGGTGCCGGGCCAGACATGATCAGGCCGCCTTGCTAGCCGGCTGCGACTTCGCGCCTGCCGGATCAACCAGAGTCATGCGGCGGGCGAGTTCGACACCGAAGCGGCCCGGCACCAGGTCCGTGGTGAGATCCCATTCCTTCACCGCGCCGACCGGATAGCCCTTGTCCAGACCGTCGACTTCGACTTCGATTTGGATGCGCATGGCTTCGGTTTCGAGCGTTGCACGCTGGCTGTAGATCGGCTTCTGCATGCCCTTGCTGGTGGTCACGGTGCGGGTCTCGACGGCGGTATTGATCGTGATCTTCGGAGCGTTCATTGGTTCGATTCCTTGGTCTGTTGGATTGGCTTTATCGTTTCGTCGTTGGCGAATTTCGGGCGGTACTGTGGGGTCAAGCTAAGTCCCCCCCTACCCCCCCGCAGGGAGACGTGGTGGACCGCTTGTTGCCCCGTTGCGCGATGCTTGCATCAGTCCGCCCGGTGACCAGGTGTCGCCCTGGCCTATCGGATCGCGTGCTGCTGTCGCCTGCGATCAAGGCGTCTTGCTCCGGACGGCGCGTGTAGTCGATAGGCGGGGGGTTCCATGCCCCAAAATTCCGCGAGAAATCGACCACACCGCCTTTCGTGACGTACTTGCTTACGTAGCCGGTAATGTCTGCTTGGCTGCGCGGTGCTTCGATGCGATTACGGCCGAACTCCCGGTACCACCACTCGTGCCACTCGTAGCGGCTGGCGAGGCGGTTGAGGTCATCGGTAGGTGCAGCTGCAACGGCGTGGAAATGGAGGCGGCCATCGCGGTGGAACTCCTGCCCGCGAGCCCACTGAATGCCGCCGTGCCAGCGCGATGCCCATTTGGGACCGTAGATGCTGCGGTTGAGACAGCTGACGAAGTAGCGGAACGCTTTATCAGCCGCTTCCTCGTGCATTCCGCCTGTGCGACTGGTCTTGCTGAGCTTGAAAGTGAGCGTCCAGAACTGTTGCCAGGGAACGCGCTGGAGTAGCTCGGCGTATCCCTGCGCTTGGTAATCAACGTGCCGCAGCTGGTGCAGCAGTTCAGCGTCGCATCCGATGCTCGGAGGGTCTGTAGGCTGCCCCCGCACAGGTAGCACGGACTGTTGGGGAAGTGACTGTTCATCGGACATTGCCCTTCCGCCGCTTGAACCAGTAGCGAAGCGCCAGCCATGCCTGCTCGATCAGGATGGAGAGCAATGCCACTCCCAGCCAGACGGCGATGAGCGCGGCGCACCCCGCAAGACCCATATCGAACTCCACCAGTTCGGCGAATGAAGGAAACCTGCTCATGCGGCGCGCTCCTGCTCTTCAGCGAGTTCGGCAGCGGCGAGCAGGTTGCCGCGTTTGGTGGCTTCGATTTCCATGCGGCGAAGGTCGACGACCGCCTGGGCAACAAACTGGCTTTCGCGTGCAGTGCGACCAGCGGAGAACGCACGCCGATCAACACACCACGTCACGAATTTGGCTAACCCCAACGACACGGCTGCGATACACCCCAGCAGCACGGCGAGAACAAGTGCGTCCATGTGCCCTACCCCTCCCCAAGCCCCAAGGGGACCCCCCGACCGGCCTTGGGGTGCCGGTGGAGGGGCGCTCAACGCCGTTGAACGCGGAGCAATGTATAAAGGGGTTGAACACGGGTGTCAACAGGGTTGAACGATGCAGACGGTTACAGACCTCATCGATGCAGCGCGGAAAGCGCTGAACGTCAGTAGTGACGCGGAATTTGCGCGGCAGCTCGGCGTATCGCGCGGAACGATTGCGAACTGGAAATCAGGCTATTCGCTGCCGGATACCGTGATGTGCGCAACTTTGGCGGGCCTGACCGGCCTTCCGCTGGCCCGTGTCCTAGGGATCGTCGGAGAAGCACGAGCGGTCAGCCGCGAGGAAAAAGCGGTATGGCGCAAGCTCGCCGCCACAGCGATGGCGCTATGTCTGGCTCTAGGTTTCGCCCTACCCCACAAGGCTCAGGCGGCAGTCGCGGGCTTCGATAACGCCCACGGTGTATACATTATGCGAAATGTCGTATCCGTCGAATCTGGGCCTTTGTCGGCTCTGTGTGCCAATGGCTGGGCCTCTGGCTCGGCTCTTGCCTGCGCCCTCAGACCCCGGCCAAGGATGAGATCGCGGCATGATCGTGTTCGACCCGCACCACCGTATCGACTTGACCGGCCCTTGGGCCGGTTTTTCTTTCCTCGGTGATCGCCTGATCACCCCCGAAGGCCGCGAGCTGCTGCCCGAAGATCTGGCCTGGCTGTCGCTCACCGCCTGCCAAGCCCAAGAATGGCGCCGGATGATGGAAGCTGCCCGCTCGGCACCGTCGATCGACAGTTCCAAGCGTGGTGGTAATCGTGCTGCAGTAACGCGGGATCGTCCTGCCACAGTCGTCAATCTGCGGGATGTCGTGAGCCGACGCAAAGAGCGTTCGGCGGTGGCGATGGCTGGCCCTAGCGCCGAGCCTCCTGCGGCAGTCCCACCGGTACCGGGGCCGAGACCACGCCAGCGCGTGTGAGGCGCTCCCGTAGGGGTGCTGCCCCTACACCCCTCACAGCAGATGGAACCCATCAGGGGTTGGCGGTAGATCTCTGTTCTGATCGTAAGAAGTAATGGAGGAACTGCTGCAGATTGCCGCCGTAGTGGTTCGAAATACGGTGTCGGGGCTTGACGAGTGCCCATACTCGACAACGATGACGATGCGTATTACGTGTGTACCCTCACTGACCTTTCCAAAATCTGCATCCGTTAGCGTTTTTTCTTCCGAATTCACCAAGCACTGCACTTGTCCAGGCGCAAGAATGCCCAAAGTGCCTTCTCCTGAGCGCCGATTGATCTGAACTCGCTCAATTCCGAAGTGCTCGGTTGCGCTTTTGGATTCTACGAGATGCCAATAGGAGTCGTACCGAAGGCGGACCGCTGGCGAATTGCCGTCCACGGTTATCCATTGCGCAAACGCGACAGCTCGGCCGGTGCAGAGCCGCGCCGTTAGCACACAGGGGCCTTTAGTGACCACCCATGGTCGTATCTGAGCAAGCGCCATACGCTGTTGTAGCTGATTAGCGTCCCGGGAAAGCTTGAGTGCGCTCCGTGCGATCCATAACGACCCTAGTGTTCCAATCAATGCTATGCCATCAATCCAGTCTGCCATTGCTGCGTGCTCATACTGTTAGCAATCGATTGCGGAGTTTAGCGATCTTGGCAGCGAAGCCAATCGCCTCTCGCATTCCGTAGCTGCTCCCAGCCATTTGCGAGTCGGCGCATCGCGGTACCGCCCATGCTGGCCGTGGCGGTTCATTCTTACGTAACTTATGACTTCATCCCGTAGCCGCCTGCGCCACCAATTTCGCGCACCAGCCTGCAGTCGGCTGATTAAGGATGACGTACCCTCTCGTCTAAGAGTGGTTCCGAATCTGAGCAACGGATGATGCCGTGGCGCAAGCGCCGCGCGAGGACAGGTCAGGAGCTCCCTTCCCTACCCCCATAAATCTTCCTAATCCGGTGCCCCACCCCAAGGTCGGCTATCGGCCAGAAGCGGCCATCGAACGCCTGCAACTAGCCGACCCGTGAAACGAGTTTGGCTTGCTTGAGTTTTTCGAACTCTTCGTCACTTGAGCAGCGCACCAACAACTGCTCCTATAAGGCCTCCAATGGCACTGGCGAGAGCTATCCACCACCGCTTGTCCTTCTGGTGTTCAAGGGCCCGAGAATGAAGGTTCACGGCCGTGTCTACCAGCGCTTTGATGTCGGCAGGAGTCAGCGGAGTTCTAGACACCCGAGATTTCTGGTCAGGAGTTAGTTCGGCGTACTCAGCAGCCGAAAGCACGCGCTCCGCATCTACGTCAAATCGCTTCGGGAACTGCCTCCGCCACACCAGGGACGCCCTTTCTCTCGCTGAGTCCAGGCGAAAGAACTCTGGATGTTGAAAAAATACGGCTCGCCATTTCTCGGCTTGTTCTTGATCCGCGGAAATGCGATCAGCCCACCCTGAGAAAGGAAGCTTGTAATACTTGTAGACGGCCATCGCTTGAATCGCAGCGATGACATCGCCGAGCCTGTTCGGGTCAGCGAGATAGGGTGAACGTGCTACGGATCGTTGACGCCAACGATTGAACATGGTGAGTACTCGCGCCGGAATTTGGGTGAACCGCAAGCGGATTCGGCCAGAATTAATCGCTAAGTGACGGTCTACTTTGCACGCATGCGGCCACGAGCATCTTGCACTGCATGCTTGCCGGGAGCGATGCCGACCATACGACCGTCTGATCCTTGAACACCTCGGTAGCCTTGACGAATTGCGACCATGCGACCGTCCGAACCTTCTAGGCCACGACAGCCCGCAGGTATCTCGACCATGCGTCCATCACTGCCTTGCAACCCCCGAGCGCCCGATCTGATTGCAGCCATGCGCCCATCGCTCCCTTGAAGCCCCCGGCCGCCCTCAGGAATAGCCACCATCCGGCCATCGCTGCCTTGCAGTCCACGACCACCGGGCGGAATTGGAACCATGCGCCCATCGCTCCCCTGGAGCCCGCGCCAGCCGTCTGGAATGACGATCGCTTTGCCATCATTGCCGGTGAGAGTGTGCTTCATGATTATCTCCTTTGCGTGAATCGCCCGATCTTGCAGTAGCTGGATCTGGCCAACAAGCGGCCGTGTAACCAGTTGTCCCGTGATCTGCTCCCGATAAACAACCCTCATGGCGACTGCTTCGCCTTAGCAGGCGAAGCTACCTTCCGCCCAATTTCCAGCCTCCCCACATCGTCCACAGGCACAAGCACCGCGAGCTTCTGCGCCGGATCCCACAGCAAGTAGCTATCACCCAGCCGACCAACCAGGCTCACGCCGCCTTGCGCCTTGCCATCAACCGTCACACTCACCGTGTAACTGCTCCCGCCGCTGGTGATCGCCTTGGCACGCTCAGATCCGAGCCAGACTGACGAGATCGAGACATAAACAAGCATTGTCAGAGCATAGACCAGCCATGGTGAGTCCTTTACCGCAGCTGGCAGTACCGGTGACAGGCGCACGGCTATTGCACATACGCCCACCAATGCGCCACCTATCAGAAGCGGCCATCCATTCGACCACCAGATAATTGCTCCCAAACCTGCAAGGCACAGCACCAGGATCAGCCACATCACGGGGCTGGAAACCGTTGTATCGGCCGTTACCTTCCCCTCGATCCAGCCACCAAGCAACGCTGCAAAAAGCATGAAGAGCAACACCATACCGATGCCCGCAAGGCCTGCCAGCGCGAGCTCGCTTACGGCAACAAACTGAAATGGATCAAGACCGAAGTGTCCCCAATACGCCTTCAGATAGAGGGCCCCTTGAACCAAGCCGAACGTAACCAGCGCCGAACCCCAGCCCGCGACGTCGGCCATCGTCAGTGTCTTCTGCGTACGATCCATGTTTCCCCTTCCTTCAATGCAGCCCCGCCACATAGTGACATGTGGCGCCGCATGCAGCAGGACTCAACCCAATTAACGTGACGCGTCACGCTCGCGCGGCGGCCACCGACACGGGCAGAGGCATCTACATACAGAGCATGGGCTTGTCGCATCCGCCCTGCCCTTGCCGCCGCCAACCGAGCGGCAACAGAAAGCAGACCTGTGTCACGCAGGCCGCCGATAGCCTTGCAGCCCAAGGCCTCAGTCGCGTTGCGGCATATACAACGATTCTGAAAATGTTGAATGTGGTGACGGGATCGGCCTTACTGCATTGGCATCGCGCACAACCGGGCGTATTCCTGTTCATGCCACCGTAAACGGGTGGCCGGGCTTCGAAACCCCGGTTGTGCAATCGTAAAAAGCGCTTGCCAGTCGGCACCACTCCGTGCGGTGCCGGCTGGCAATCCGTCGGCCGGCTATGGCGGGCGGTGCGTGGGGGCCTTGCGCCCGCCGGTCTGATTGCACACCGGGTTTCGAACCTCGCACCGTCCGCCACCTTTATCGGTGGCGGCTTCTGCCTGCCCGCAAGGAGCCCTGCCATGACCAAGCGCTACTCCCCTGCCCCGCAACCGATCCAGGAAGAGGCCGCGAACGGCCCCGCACTGGACCGGAACACCCTCATTGCCCTGCTGCACAGCATTGGCTCGGGTGCCACATCCGATGGCCAACCCTGGCCAGAGCGCCACCTGATGCCGGGCCGACGCATTGCCTTGGCCGACACCGACTGCTCGCTGGCGGGCCTTCGCGTGGTGATGGAGATCCTGTTGGCCGCGCAGCGCGCCCGCGAGAACGGCGAGCTGGAACAGGACGTCGGCCCGCGCATCATGGAGGGGCTGATCATGGCCGGGCTGGGACTCACCGCGCACGCCAGCACGCGAGTGCGCCCGGAGGGTTGAGTGGCCTGCTGCAGCTGGGCGGCCACGGCGCTGTGCGTCGGGGTCGTGATTGCGGCACAGGCGCGGTGGCTTGAGCCACCCGCCCCCTCGCCTATCGCGTTCCAGCGCATCTCCAACGAACGATTCTCACAGCTGCGCCGGCAAGCGATCCGGTTCGTGGAGGTTCGGCCGGGGCACGGGTTCCAGTTCGTGGAACGGCTTGAAGGCGCCTCTTTCCAGATTCACTGCAGGGGCGTGCCCGTGCTGTGGCTGGAGAAGCGTCCGCAGCATGTGCTGTTGCAGGTCTCACTGGATGCGAAGCAGCGGGCGCCTGCCGTTCTGCCGTTGCGTGCGCTGCTTCAAGGGCAGTTGCAATCCGTGGACTATCTGGAGCAGGTGCTGGCGGGCGTGCCGGAGCCTGTTCTGATGGATCGGGTGTTGCTGATGCTCGCGGGCGGGGTGCCTGATGGGGTGCGATGTGGCATGCCGTAGTCGAGCATGGCTCGACTCTACAAGGGCGCTGGCTGCGAGGGCTCGGGTTCGTGGATGGAGCCTTCGAGCAGGGCGACGTAGGTGTCCAGGCGGGTACGCAGGCCGATCAGCATCCATCCCGCAAGGTAGAGCAACACCAGGGCGTAGATGAGGAAGGCACCCAGCGCCCCGACATCAAAGGCGCTGGCCCAATCACCCCACTGCCATCCACGGAACTGCAGGTAGAGGGCAATCAGCAGCGGAAACGGCCCGAGACGTTGCAGCCCGCCGTACATCAGGCCCATGCGCTCGATCATGCTTGTGCGCAGGTGGCTGACGTACTTGAGGCGACGCTCACGCTCGACCCTGGGAAATCCTCGGAGTTCAGCGATTACCGCTTGCCACCGGGAAAACTCGCCATCCATCTCCTGCGCATGCGAGAGCCGTGGCTGGACGAATTGGCGGATTCCGCGACGGGCGGCGAGAACGCCGCCTATGGCGAATCCTCCGATCTCCACCGCCAGGCACACCCTGACCAGAAGCAGCGCGGCCGTAAGCGGAAGCCATCGGTCAGGCAGCTGGCTGCCAAGAATGCCGATCGCGGCCGATAGGGCGCCCACACGGAACGACCACCTCTCCACCCTGCCCGCCTTCGGGTAGATGCTGTGCTCAACCAGCCCCTGCACCCGTTGGTAAAGCCAGTGGAAGGTCAGCTCCTGCGAATCGGTCTTTGCCGGCGAATCGAGTCCGCCCCCTGCCTGCATGTCCATTGCGCCCCCTGCCCCCGGCTACGATGCCGACCGTGGCATCGTAGCCGACGCGCTGCAGCTTTCAGAAATAGAACCCGATATTGAGGTTCAGCCGCGAATGCCAGCGCGAAGGTCCGCCGTTGTTGATGCCGATGCCATCGCCGCCGGCAAACCACATGTTGCGGCCGGCAATCCAGTCGACATAGGTGAGCATCACGCCCTTCTGCAGGCTGCAGCCGGTGACGTTCTGCCAGGAGTCGCGCACCCCGCTGCTGTGCCCCACCGGGCGCGTCATGCTGAGGTTGTTGTAGCAGGTCACATCGTCCAGCCAGCCGCGCCGGCCAAAGGAATAGGCAACGTTGGCACTGGGCACATCGGCCTCGGCCGCGATTTCAAACGGGGCCTGGAACGCCGACAGTGCGATGCGTTCGCCGGGCACGTTGTAGCGGTAGCGCGCCCATTGCAGTTGGGTGGTCCAGCCATCGCGCTTCCACTGAGCATGCACGGCCGCGGCCTGGTGGTCGTGATGGCGACGACTGCGTGTGTTCTGCACCTTGCCCGCGAAGGCCGATGCGCCAACCAGCAGTTCGCCGCCTGCCCAGTCGCGCGACTGCTCGACGCGCACATTGAACCGCTGCCGTTCGCGATACGGCAATGCATCGGTCTGTGCCACATCGAAGGAATAGCGGTCGTAGCGCGCCCCGGTTCCGTACTCGTCACCCGAGAACCAGCCGAGGTGCCAGGTGGTATTGCCGGCCTGGTGGATCACCACCACGCCCGGGTCGTAGTCGTCCTCGATGCCCAGGTAGTAGCCGGACCCGAACCAGAAACTCTGCGAGACCGTGGGCAGCAGCCCGAACGGCACCTGCTGGATGCCGGCCTTCAGCTGCGTGGCGTCGGTGAACTGCCAGCCCGCATAGGCGTGATGGATGGCATCGAAGCCGTCGTACCAGCGGTACTGCGCGGAGAAGGAGAAAGGCCCGCTGCCGGCATCGATGTCGGCGCGAAGCAGCTCCAGCTGCAGGCGGCTGGTGGGCCCGTAATCGAGCCAGCCATAGTTGAATCGAACGGCGCCACCGAGATCGAAATGAGGCGCTGTGTTGCGGTCTTCGCTGGCCGCGCGTGCATCAAGCGAGGGCGCGGCCAGTGCTGCGGCGATGATGATGGGAACTGCCTTCACGGTCGCGTCCTGCCTCCTGTTCTGCGAGTGAAAGCACTCGATTCCAGCCTCGACGCACGTCATGCCTCAATGTGAGGCATGACGTGCTGTGGCGTGCAGGTTACGCAATGGAGGGTGAAGCGAATGTCGGCCAGCCGTGCTCACATGCCCAGATCAGACAGCCCCGGGTGATCATCCGGGCGACGCCCCAGCGGCCAATGGAACTTGCGCTCGCTCTCCTTGATCGGCATGTCGTTGATGCTCGAGAACCGATGTTCCATCAACCCATCCGCTCCGAATTCCCAGTTCTCGTTTCCATAGGAACGGAACCAGTTGCCGGAGTCGTCGTGCCATTCATAGGCGTAGCGCACGGCGATACGGTTGCCGCTGAAGGCCCACAGTTCCTTGATCAAGCGGTAGTCCAGTTCCTTCTTCCATTTGCGGGCCAGGAACTGCCGCGCTTCCTCGCGGCCGTGGGTGAACTCGGCGCGGTTGCGCCAGCGGGTGTCGAGCGAATAGGCCAATGCAACCTTGTCGGCATCGCGGGAGTTCCAGCCATCCTCGGCAAGGCGAACCTTCTCGATGGCCGATTCAAGGGTGAACGGCGGCAGCGGCGGACGGGGTGCTTCTGTGGACACGGTGGGGCCTCCAATCAAGTGGATGAACGTGGTGCTTCGACGGGTTTTGACGACTCAGGCGTCAGCGCCTGGCCTGCTCCAGCAACACCTTTGCAACATCCCTGGCAGTGTCTGCGGCGTTGTAATCGCCCATCACGCGCGAGACGGTGATGGCGCCTTCCATGAGAACCAGCAGCTGCCGCGCCAGTGCGTCCGGCTGCTGGATATCCAGCAGCGTGGTGAGTTCCAGCGTGTAATCCAGCAGCTTCTGCTTGTGGTGTTTTGCGATGTGCCGAATCGGATCGTCGGGGTCGCCAACTTCGCCCGCGGTATTGATGAAGGCGCAGCCGCGATAGCCCTCGGACTCGAACCAGCCCTGGAGCACGGTGAACATGCCGAGGATGCGCGCCTCGGGGCTGTCGGCCTTGTCGCACTCCTGCTGGAACCAGTCCAGCCAGCGCACGTCGCGCGCGTTCAATGCCGCAGCGGCCACCTGGTCCTTGTTTTCAAAGTGCCGGTAGATGCTTTTGCGTGCCACGCCGGAGGTCTTCACCAGCAGGTCCATGCCGGTGGCGTGGATCCCGTTCTGGTAGATCAGCGCCTCGGCGGTGGCGAGGATCTTCTGCGCGGTGTCGGTGCCGGTCTTGTGCATGGCTGCAAGGTAGAACGAACGTTCTACATTGTCAACGCACGGCGGGCGGCGTTTCGGGTGCGCACATCCATGCAAGACGATCTATCAAGAAATCCGGACATTGCGTCACCCGGGCGCCTGATTGCAGGCGCAAAGTGCGCCTCACCACCCACCCATGAGAGTTCCCGCATGAACACCTTTGCCCGCACCCTGGCCGCTGCCACCCTCGCCCTCTCGGTCCAGGCCGGCCTGTCCGCGCAGGCCAGCGAACCGGCCAAGCCGGCGCCGATCACCAGCGTCGCGCGTACCGCCAGCTACATCACCACCGCCGATGGCGTGCAGCTCTACTACAAGGACTGGGGCCCGAAGGACGGCCCGGTCGTCACCTTCAGCCACGGCTGGCCGCTGAATTCGGACAGCTGGGAATCGCAGATGATCTTCCTGGCCAACCACGGCTACCGCGTCATCGCGCATGACCGTCGTGGCCACGGCCGTTCCAGCCAGCCGTGGGACGGCAACGATATGGATCACTACGCCGATGACCTGGCCACGGTGATCAACACGCTCGACCTGCATGACGTGACCTTGGTGGGCTTCTCCACTGGCGGCGGCGAAGTGGCGCGCTACATCGGCCGCCATGGCACCGGCCGGGTGAAGAAGGCGGTGCTGATCAGCTCGGTGCCGCCGTTCATGCTGAAGACCGCTGACAACCCCAACGGCCTGCCGATTGAAGTGTTCGACGGCATCCGCAAGGCGCAGATGGACAACCGCGCGCAGCTGTACAAGGACATCCCGTCGGGCCCGTTCTACGGGTTCAACCGCCCGGGCGCGAAGGTATCGCAGGGCTTGATTGATGCGTGGTGGGCGCAGGGCATGCAGGGCGGCCACAAGAACACCTACGATTCGATCGCTGCGTTCTCGGCCACCGATTTCCGCGCCGACCTGAAGAAGTTCGATGTGCCGACGCTGGTCATCCACGGCGATGACGACCAGATCGTGCCGATCGACATCTCTGGCCGCCAGTCGGCAAAGCTGATCAGGAACGCCCGGCTGATTGTGTATCCGGGCGCACCGCATGGCCTGACCGACACGCACAAGGATCGCGTCAACCAGGACCTGCTGACGTTCCTGCAGGAAAAGTAAGCCTCTTGGGGCTCTGGCGTCTCGCCGGAGCCCCTTGCCTCACCTCACGCTTTCGCAGCCGCGCGCCATGCGGGCCACGCTTCGCGGATGACGCCCACCGCGGACTTCAGGAACAGCAGCGCGATGACCACACCTACCACGATATCCGGCCAGCCACGACCGGTGAGCGCGACGCCACCGGCAGCCACCAGTACGCCGATATTGGCGGCGACGTCGTTGCGCGAGCACGCAAAGGTGCTTTTCATGTTGATGTTGAGCGTGCGGAACCGCCACAGCAACGCCAAGCACACCAGATTGGCTGCCAGCGCGATGGCGCCGAAGCCGAGCATCACGCCGCTGGAAGGGGGTACGCCGTTTGCCAGCTTGGCGATGACCTCCAGCACGAAGAACACAAAGAAGCCCAGGATCAGCGCCCCCTTGGCCAGGGCTGCACCGGCTTCCCAGCGCGCCCCCCGGTTCACCGCCCACAGGCTCAGGCCGTACACGATGGCGTCGCCCAGCATGTCGACAGCGTCGGCCTGCAGCGCGCTGGAGCGCGCCACGATGCCTGCGCCGAATTCGATCAGGAACATCGCCAGGTTGATGATCAGTACCGCCACCAGCACGCGCCGTTGCGCACTGTGGAGTGCCAGCGCTTCCAGCTCCTGGCGCTTGTGGCCGCAGCAGTGATCCATGGGTATCTCCGGCCAGGCCTGGCCTGGGCTTGAAAAGAGGTGGGGCAGCCGTTATCAACCCTGTAGCCCCTACAAGGTCAAGCCCATGTCCGCCCACCTCACCATCGGCCAGCTGGCCCGCCAGACCGGCACCAAGGCCGAGACCATCCGCTATTACGAAAAGATCGGCCTGCTCCAGCCGCCGCTGCGGTCGGACGGCAATTACCGTTACTACAGCGCACAGGACCAGCGGCGGCTGTCATTCGTGCGCCGGGCCCGGGAGCTGGGCTTTTCCATCGAGCAGATCCGCGAGCTGATCGCCTTGGGTGAGCAGCGCGAGCACGAATGCAGCTCGGTGGACGACGTGGTGAAGGCGCATATCGCCGACATCGCGTGCCGGGTCCGCGACCTGCAGGCGCTGCAGGGCGAACTGCAGCGGATGATCGGCAATTGCCCGGGCGGGCGCGTAGCCGATTGCAGGGTGCTGGAAGCACTTCAGTCGCGGGCATGACCCTGCTGCCCCATCCACATCAGAACGAAACCTGCGCTCGCATGCCCCGGGTATTTCCGGAGTCAGGCCCCTGGGCGTTGCCAACCTTGTTGTCGGTCTTCCAGTGAACGTAGTTCAGCATCAGGCGCGACCAGTTGTTGAGGTACCAGTTCACCCCGAGCGTCCATGCCGTGCCCGCGCCGCCCCGGGCCGCATCGAGAAAGTCGTAGCGGTCATAGCGCGCGGCCAGCTCGAAGGCGCCAACGCCACCTTCCTGCACCGGACGCAATACGCGCGTGGTACCCCAGACCCCAGAGCGGCTGCTGAAGCCGGGGCGCTCGCCGGTGATCAGCCAGCCTGCGTAGACCGATGTCGCCCGCTGGTCGACCGAGTCGACCGTGCGTGACTCGATGGTGCGGGTGGTGTGTTCGGCGAAGGCCCACACCGGGCCATACACTCCGCCCATCTCAAGCCCCCAGGCGCGGTTGTCGGTGACGTTGGCGATGGAGCTGGCCGACACGCGCACGTTGCCGTTCCAGCCCAGCGCGATCGGAGAGCTCTTGTTGATGCTGCCGACATCCTGGCCGAGATCCTCGTACCAGTACCAGCCTCCCAGATGCACGAAGCCTGCCTGGCCACGCAATGGGTTCCAGTGTGCGCGCAGCAGATACGCAATGGTGTCGCTGGCCGTGCTGTCATTGCCGATATCGTCACCGCTCACCGCCACGCTGGCGTGCCAGCCATCACCGATCACCTTGGTGGTGACGCCCAGCCCGTAGTACCCGCTCTGCTGGGCACCGACCGACGCCACCGCATTGCGCTGCATGAAAGGTGTATTGACGCCGCTGGTGCCACCATCGATCCCACGGTCCTTGAGCTTGTTGCCCACGTAGATTTCCGTTGGCAGGCCACCCAGCCGCGTGTCCCAGGACAGATAGGTGTCCTTCAGCGAGACATCGTTGCCCGCAAAGTCCGCATCGATCTTGTAACCCAGTGGTCCCATCCGACCTTCGGCACCGAGGCGTCCGCTGGCCAGGTCGGTGCCGGTGATGTTGCGTGCGTCGAATGCGGAACCGTGGGTACTGCTGAAATCGACCATCACCCGGCCGCGGGGGTGGAAGGTGAACTGGCCATCACTGCTGCGGAACTCAGGTCCACCCTTGCGCCAGCGCACATTGCCGTCACCGCCTCCCCCGGTTGCGGCGAGCTGTGCCACCTGCGCCTGCAGAATGGCCATGTCGTCCTGGCGGGTGTCAGCGATGGCCGCAGCCACCTGTGCATCGAGGCCCGCACCGCTGCCGGGTGCCACGCCGGTGCTTTGGGAGGCCCCCTCCAGTGCAGCCAGGCGTGCGCTCAGCTGCTCCAGCAGGGATGCCTGATCGCGCAGTTGCTTTGCCTGCTGCTGCACCTGCGCGCGCAATCCGGCTTCGGTATCGCCAGCCGCGGCCAGCACAGAGGGGGAAGCCAGCAACAGGCAGCCGCCGGCAGCCGCGCCAAGCGCGGCACGCTTCAGTGAATTCATGCAGTTCTCCCGAATGAAATACAGTGTGCGGCTCAGTCGCCCGCACCATCATCGTCCAGCGAGCGAGGTGGCTGAGCAGCAGCGGCGGGTATCGCGCTGGCATCGTGCGGCGGCAGCCGCGCAGGCGGCGGCCCGAGGTAGCCGTGGCTGCGTGCCCAGTTGGCGAAAAGCCGCGGCCACTGCGCCACCAATGTCCCGGGCTTGCCCAACCCCCAGCTGTGGCCTCCGGCTTCGAACAGATGCAGCTCCACCGGAATGCCTGCCGCATGCGTGGCCTGGTACATCGCCACGCTGTGGCCGACATCCACGGTGCGATCGTCCACGGCCTGGGCCAGGAACACCGGCGGCATGTCCTTGCGGACGTGCTGTTCGACCGAATAGGCCTGCTGTGCGTCGTGCTGGCTGGCCAGTTCCCGCTTCGACCGGGTGTGGTCCAGCGGCGGGCGCATTGAAACGACCGGATAGATCATGCCAAGGAAGTCCGGGCGCGCTGACAGCTGGTCGGCTGCATCCACCGGCGGATACAACGGGGCATCGAAGCGCGTAGCGACGATACCGGCCAGATTGCCGCCGGCGGAAAAGCCCAATGCGCCGATGCGCTCCGGATCGACCCCCAGGCTTGCGGCCTGCGCGCGCAGCAGCCGCATGGCGCGCTGGCCATCCTGGAAGGGCGAAACCGGCGCCCACCCATCGGCAGGCAGCCGGTAGTACACCACGGCGGCCGTGACGCCCAGCGATTGCAGCCACTGCGCCGTCGGCCTGGCGGCGCTACCGATCTGGATGCGGAAGTAGCCGCCACCGCCGAAAATCACCACGGCTGTTCCGTTCGGTTTCAGCGGTCGGTAGATCTCCATGCGCGCGTTACTGATTCCCGAGACCGCGCCCTTCGCGCTGCCTTCGGCGCCGATCCGTTCCGGGCCACGCGCGCGTTGCTGCCAGTGGTCCTGCGGCCACAGCGGAATCACCTCGGGTGCCGATGCAGGCGGCGCTGCCGGCACCGCACCGGCAAGCAAGGGATTCAGCAGGAACAGAAGCAGCGCCAAGCCGCGCAGTTTCCCCACATGCAGACTCATATCGCGCCCTCCCGTCGGCCTTTACGGGGCGAAGTGTGCGTCGAGTCGTGCTGGCCTCCTATAGCCGGATGGGACTAGCTGGGCCGTGCTCTTCTGTGTGCGCTGCAGCATCAAAGTGGATGCTGCTGGCTGGAGCGTCACCAGAGGATTCGCCATTACACGCTTCACCAGGCGTTCTTGTTTTCCCGCCCCTCCCCGCTCCAGCAACCGGCTTTGCTGCAGGAGGCGCTGCTTCCATGGGAAGCGACTGGCTCGAGGATCAGCCGAGCATGGCTCGGCTCTACAGGGAAGCCAACTCCTTCGCAAGGAACGGTGCCGTCCTGCTGGCTTTGGCCCGCGCCACCTGCTGCGGTGTTCCCTTCGCCACGATGGTGCCCCCTGCCCCGCCAGCGCCGGGGCCCACGTCAATGACCCAGTCCGCCTGCGCGACCGCGCGCATGTCGTGCTCGATCATCACCACGGTATTGCCGGCGTCCACCAGCCGCTGCAGCTGCACCAGCAGCCGGTCCGCATCGGAGGCATGCAGGCCGGTGGTGGGTTCATCCAGCACGTACAGCGTGCGCCCGCGCTGGCTGCGCTGCAGCTCGGTGGCCAGCTTGATGCGCTGGGCCTCGCCACCTGAAAGCTCGGTGGCCGGCTGGCCCAGCCTCAGGTAGCCCAGGCCGATTTCCCGCAGCAACTGCAGCGGGCGGGCGATGGCATCCTCTTCGCTGAAGAACGCACGCGCCTGGTCCACCGTCATCTGCAGCACTTCGGCGATAGTGCGGTCATTCCACTGCACCTTCAGCGTGGCTTCGTTGTAGCGCGCGCCATGGCAGGTCGGGCACGGCGCATAGACGCTGGGCATGAACAGCAGTTCGACACTGACAAACCCTTCGCCTTCGCAGGTTTCGCATCGGCCCTTGGCTACGTTGAACGAGAAACGACCGGCGTCGAAACGGCGGCGGCGCGCGGCCGGTGTTGCGGCGAACAGCTTGCGCACGTGATCGAACAGGCCGGTATAGGTAGCCAGATTGGAGCGCGGCGTGCGCCCGATCGGCTTCTGGTCGACCTGCACGACGCGTTGGATGGCATCCACGTCGCCGGCCAGGCGGCCTCGTGTTGCTTCGATCACGCTCGGCCCGTCGGTGGGCTCGTTGTCCGCACCCTCGTCCACAGGCTCGTGCCCCAGGTGCAGCAGCATCAGCTCCGGCAGCGCCTGTGCCATCAGGCTGGACTTGCCCGAGCCGGAAATGCCGGTGACGGCGGTCAGCAACCCCAGTGGCACCTGTGCGTCCACACCTTGCAGGTTGTGCCGATGGATGCCTTGCAGCTGCAGCCAGTTGCCGGCGCTGCGCTGGCGGCTGGCGGGCGCAGGCACCTGGTCGAAAAGATACCGGGCCGTGCGCGAGTCCTGGACGTGGCGCAGGCCATCGGGCTCGCCGCTGTAGAGAACCCGCCCGCCGTGCTCGCCCGCCTCCGGGCCCACATCCACCAGCCACTGCGCGCGGCGCATCAGGTCCAGATCGTGTTCAACCACGAACACCGAGTTGCCGCCGTCGCGCAGCCGGTCCAGTGCGTCGTACAGCGCCTGGCTGTCGGCAGGATGCAGGCCCGCCGAGGGCTCATCAAGCACGTACAGCACGCCGAACAGCAGCGAGCTGAGCTGTGTGGCCAACCGCAGGCGCTGCAGTTCGCCGGCTGACAGCGTGGGTGTGGCGCGATCCAGCGAGAGATAGCCCAGGCCCAGTTCACGCAGCTGGCGTACCCGCGCCATCACCCCGCCTGCCAGCCGCTGGGCAGCCAGGCGCTTCTCTTCGGACAGGGCCGAGGTCAGCCGCACGTCGGGGGCGCCCTCGTGGGTCGCTTGGCCACTCGCGGCCCGACGCGCGCGATCGCGGGGTGTCGCACTCCTGCGGGTGCGAGCGCCCTTGCTGTGCGCGCTGAAATCACCTTGTGCCACCGGCTCCAGCAGCTCCGCCAGCTGGTCCAGTGGCAGGCGCATGAACTCACCGATATCCACGCCGGCAAAGGTGACCGACAGCGCCTCCGGCTTCAGGCGCTTTCCGTGGCAGGCCGGGCACAGCTTGCCTTCCATGTAGCGCGACACGCGCTTGCGCATCAGCGCGCTCTGGGTGCTGGCAAAGGTGTGCAGCACGTAGCGGCGCGCACCGGTATAGGTGCCCATGTAGCTGGGTTCGAGCTTGCGCTTGAGCGCGGTGCGGGTCTCGGCAGGGGTGAACCCGGCGTAGACCGGCACGCTGGGCGTTTCCTCGGTGAACAGGATCCAGTCGCGGTCCTTCTTCGGCAGCTTTTTCCACGGCACGTCGATGTCGTAGCCGAGCGTGACCAGGATGTCGCGCAGGTTCTGGCCATGCCAGGCCGGCGGCCAGGACGCGATGGCGCGCTCACGGATGGTCAGCGACGGGTCCGGCACCATCAGCGCTTCGGTCACTTCGTAGACATGCCCCAGGCCGTGGCAGGTGCTGCAGGCGCCCTGCGGCATGTTCGGCGAGAAGTCCTCCGCGTACAGCATGGGCTGATGGGCCGGGTAGGCCCCGGCGCGGGAGTACATCATGCGCACCAGGCTGGACAGCGTGGTCACGCTGCCCACCGATGAGCGCGCATTGCTGGCCCCGCGCTGCTGCTGCAGGGCCACTGCCGGCGGCAGGCCGTCGATGGCATCCACATCGGGCACGCCTACCTGGTCGATCAGGCGCCGTGCATACGGCGCCACCGACTCGAAGTAGCGCCGCTGCGCTTCGGCGAACACGGTGCCGAAGGCCAGCGACGACTTGCCCGAACCCGAGACCCCGGAGAACACCACCAGTGCATTGCGCGGAATGGAGACATCGACATTCTTGAGATTGTGCTCGCGCGCACCGCGCACCTCGACGCAACCACTGGCGGCGGCAGCGCATGACGACTCGCCAAAGGGGGTGTTGGACATCGTTACGATCCTGCAGGCAGTGAGTGGCGCGCGCCAGGGCGCACCCAGGGATGCATTCTCGCTGCTGCGGGGTGAATGTGGTGAGGGTGAGCGCGGTATCGATCTAAACCCGCAATGCCTCCAGCACCAGGCTGAACGCCGGGGAAGGCTGCCGTCGGCTGGGGTAGTACAGGTGATAGCCGGGGAACAGTGGGCACCAGTCTTCCAGCACCCGCACCAACCGACCGCTTTCAAGGTGAGCCGCAAGCTCATCGACAGGCAGATGCACCAGTCCCAGGCCGTCAAGCTCGGCATCGACCATGTGCGGTGACGTACTGAACACCAGCGGGCCATCCACGCGCACATTGATCTCGCGACCCTTCTTCTCGTACTCCCACACGTACAGTCCACCGCTGGTGGGCAGGCGGATGTTGATGCATCGGTGGCCGGTCAGATCACCTGGCATCTTCGGGATTCCGTGTGCAGCGAAGTAGCCCGGCGTCCCTGCGGTGGCCATGCGCAGGCGTGGGCCGATGGGCAGGGCAACCATGTCCTTGTCGATGGATTCGCCAAGTCGAACACCGGCGTCGAAGCGGTCGGCAACGATGTCACGCAATGCATAGCTGACGTCGAACTCGATGCGGATGTCCGGATAGCGATGCAGCAGCGGCATCAGCTTGGGGAGCAGAACGGTGCGCAGCACGTGGTCGCCGCTGGTGATCCTGACCTGCCCGGCTGGCGTGTCTCTCAGCGCAGTAAGGGCTTCGAGCTCCATTTCGATGTCGTCGAAGTGGTTGCCGATCGACTGCAGCAGGCGCTCGCCGGCGGTGGTCGGCGAAACGCTGCGCGTCGTGCGGGTCAGCAGCCGGATTCCCAAGCTCTCTTCCAGGGTCTTGATTGCCTGGCTCAGTGCAGACTGGGTAACTCCGAGCACACCCGCCGCGCGGGTGAAGCTGCCCTCCCGCGCTACGGTCACGAAAGCCAGGAGGTCATTGAAGTTGCGTCGTGCCATGGGCGCAGTGTGTCACAGGGATTAATTAGCGCAACTAATTGACCTATTCGCAATTGATTATCTAATCAAGTGTCCGTGCGTGGTCCAGACTGGCCCCCTCCCCCAACCACGGGAGCTTCGGCAGCCGGAGCCTTCCGCCGTCATCGCCCTTCTGGGCCTGGAAACCTTCATGAGTTCACTCAATCCTCCCCCGGCCGGGGCGGGCGTGGCCGCGCCTGCCCGCTCGGCAACCCCCAGGGAATGGGGCGCCGTGCTGGCCCTGTCACTCGGCGCGTTCGCCCTGGTTGCTTCCGAGTTCATGCCGGTCAGCCTGCTGACACCCATCGCCACCGACCTGCGGGTCAGTGAAGGCCAAGCCGGACAGGCCATTGCGGTGTCCGGCGCGTTCGCCCTTGTTACCAGCCTGCTGGTCTCGCCACTGGCCGGGCAGCTGGACCGCAAATGGCTGCTGCTGGGCCTCACCACCGCGATGATCCTCTCGGGCACGCTGGCGGCCCTGGCGTCCAGCTTCCCGGTGTTCATGCTGGGCCGTGCACTGATCGGCGTGGCCATCGGTGGCTTCTGGGCCATGTCGGCGGCCACCGCCATGCGCCTGGTTCCCTCCCACCAGGTGCCCCGCGCACTGGCGATCGTCAACGGCGGCAACGCGCTTGCCACGGTCATTGCTGCACCGATGGGCAGTTACTTCGGCGCCATCATCGGCTGGCGCGGCGCATTCTTCTCGCTGGTGCCGGTGGCCGTAGTGGCCCTGTTGTGGAAAATCGCCGCGTTGCCACCGATGAAGGCGACCGGCGGGCGCGCTTCGTGGAATGTGTTCGCGCTGTTGAAGCGCCCGCCGGTGGCGTGGGGCATGGTGGGCGTGAGCCTGTTCTTCATGGGCCAGTTCTCGCTGTTCACCTACCTGCGGCCGTTCGTGGAAGCCACGCTGCACGTATCGCCTTCAACGTTGTCGCTGTTGCTGCTGTTGATGGGCGCTGCGGGCCTGGCCGGCACGGTGTTGATCGAGCCCTTCGTGCACAAGGCAATGTTCCGCACGCTGGTGCTGCTGCCAGCGCTGATGGCCCTGGTGGCTGCGTGCATGATCCTCATCGGCAACACGCTGCCGAGGGTGGCGGTGTTGTTCGCGCTGTGGGGCCTGCTTGGCACGTCGGCGCCCGTGGCCTGGTGGTCGTGGCTGGCCCGCACCCTGCCCGATGACGGAGAGGCCGGCGGCGGCCTGATGGTGGCCGTGGTGCAGATGGCCATCGCCATTGGTGCCACCGTGGGCGGCCTGCTGCTGGACCACCAGGGCTACCGCGCCACGTTCTGGTTCAGCGCCCTCCTGCTGCTGGGCTCGATGGTCACCTCGTACATCGCGGCGCGCTCGGCGCAGCGGCAACGCGTGCCTGTTCATTCCTGAAGGAGTTCCCCGTGCACTATTCCTCTCTGGGCCGCTCGGGCCTGAAGATCAGCCGGCTGGGCCTTGGCACCATGAACTTCGGCGAGCTTGCCGATGAGGCGACCAGCTTTGCCATCATGGATGCTGCCGTGGACGCCGGCATCAACCTGTTCGACAGCGCCGATGTCTACGGCGGGGCACAGTCACCGGACATGGCGCAGGGCTTCGGCCTCTCGGAAGAGATCATCGGGCGCTGGCTGAAGCGCAGTGGCAAGCGTGACGGCCTGGTACTGGCGACCAAGGTGTACCAGCCGATGGGGCCGGGCCCGAATGATCGTCGTCTGTCGGCGTATCACATCCGCCGCGCCTGCGAGGCCAGCCTGCGCCGGCTGCAGACCGACCATATCGACCTGTACCAGATGCACCACGTGGACCGGGCCACGCCCTGGGAAGAGATCTGGCAGGCCATGGAACAGCTGATCCGCGAAGGCAAGATCACCTACGTGGGCAGCAGCAACTTCGCCGGCTGGGACATCGCCACCGCACAGGGCGTGGCCTCTGCACGGCACAGCTTTGGCCTGGTGGCCGAGCAGAGCCTGTACAACCTGACCCAGCGCACGGTGGAGCTGGAAGTGATCCCGGCACTGCGCTACCACGGGCTGGGCCTGATTCCCTGGAGCCCGATCGGCATGGGGTTGCTGGGCGGCGTGCTGAAGAAGGTGGCCTGCGGCCGTCGTGCCACCCCGCAGCTCCTGCACCGCATTGAACGCCTGCGACCCCAGCTCGAAGCGTACGAGGCGTTCTGCGATCAACTGGGCGAAGCACCGGCCGATGTGGCCCTGGCCTGGCTGCTGCACAACCCGGTGGTCACCACCGCGCTGAGCGGGCCGCGCACGGTGGACCAGCTTTTGCAGAACCTGAAGGCCCCTCGCCTGAAGCTCTCAGGCGAGTCATTGGCTCGGCTGGATGCGATCTGGCCCGGCCCTGGCGGCGAGGCACCCAATGCCTACGCCTGGTAATCCCCCAACTCCTGGAGCACTCCCCATGTCCATGTTTCTCGGCACCTTGATGTCCATGGCCGCGCCTGCGGCTGGCGGCGGCTCGACCAGCGCCGATCTGAACGTAACGCCTGCGGGCAGCGCATCGTCCGTTGCGGGTTCCGCTGACTACTTCACCGGCAACGTGCGCATCGATGGCGGCTTCCAACGCCCTGCGCCGGCACGCGTAGGCGGTGCAACGGTTACCTTTGAGCCCGGCGCACGCACGGCCTGGCACACCCACCCGCTGGGCCAGACCCTCATCGTGACGGCAGGCGTGGGCTGGGTGCAGCAGTGGGGTCAGCCGCGCCAGCAGATCCGTCCGGGTGACACCGTGTGGATCGCCCCGGGCGTGAAGCACTGGCATGGCGCGAGTGCCGCGGTAGCGATGACCCACATTGCGATTGCCGAGGCGGTGGATGGCAGCCCGGTGACGTGGCTGGAGAAGGTAAGCGACGAGCAGTATTCGGAGATGAGCGAATGAAGACGCTGCTGCTGTCTCTGGCTCTCGCCACCATCCCCTTCATTGCAGTTGGACAGGACATGACCCACGGCGCGGACAATTTCTATCGAAGCACCCAGCTCATCACTGAAAAGGTGCACTTCAGCAACCAGTACCACATGCAGATCGTCGGCAATCTGTACGTACCGAAGAATGGAAAGCCCGGGCACGCCCTGCCTGCCATCATCGTGGGCCACCCGATGGGCGCGGTGAAGGAGCAGAGCGCGGATCTCTACGCGCAGAAGCTTGCCGAACAGGGCTTCGTGACGTTGGCCATCGATCAGTCGTTCTGGGGCGAAAGTGCGGGTGAGCCGCGGAATGCGGTTGCGCCGGACATCTATGCCGAAGCCTTCAGCGCCGCCGTCGACTACCTGGGCATGCAGCCACAGGTGGATCGCGAACGGATCGGCGTGCTTGGCATTTGTGGCAGTGGCAGTTTCGTGATCAGTGCGGCCAAGATCGACCCGCGCATGAAAGCCATTGCCACTGTCAGCATGTATGACATGGGTGCTGCGAACCGCAGTGCCCTCAACCGCTCGCAGAGTGTAGAGCAGCGCAAGGCCGTGATTGCTGCCGCCGCACGCCAGCGCTGGGTTGAAGCCGAGGGCGGCGCCACGCAGTACACCTCCGGCACCGTGCATAGGCTTGAGGCCGACACTCATCCGATCCAGCGCGAGTTCTACGACTTCTACCGTACTTCGCGCGGCGAGTTCACCCCGGCCGGCTCATCACCGGAGCTCACCACGCACCCGACGCTGACCAGCAATGTGAAGTTCATGAACTTCTATCCGTTCAACGACATCGAGACCATTTCGCCGCGTCCGATGCTGTTCATCGCGGGTGATCAGGCGCATTCAAGGGAATTCAGCGAGGAAGCCTACCGGCTGGCGGGACAACCGAAGAGGCTGCTGTGGGTGAAGGGTGCAGGCCATGTGGATCTGTATGACCGGACCGATCTAATTCCCTTTGCAGAGCTGGGGGCGTTCTTCCGGAAGAGCCTGGATGGAAGCATGTGATAGGCCGACACCCCCCCTACCCTCACCCCGGCCGCAGCATCGCCACCAACCCTCCCATCAGGGCGCTCCCTGCCGCCACGACCAGCCACGCCTTCCCTACACTACGGGTACTGAAGATGCCCACGGCGACCGCGATCAACAGCACGAACCCCAGCAGCGAACTGGTCAGGACCGAAACGGACGTGCGTACATTCACCAGCGAGGGCAGCAACAGCGCCAGTGCCGTGGCGGTGATCGCGGTGAACACGTAGGCCCCCACCGAAGCAGCCAGCACCCGGCTCGCGACCTGCCAGCGATGGGCCGCGCCCTGCCCGGGTGCGGGCTTGGCACTGCGCGCGGCCTCGTGCGTCTGTGGCCAGCGGCGCTGCAGCATCAGGGCCATTCTTGCCAGCATCAACCCGAAGGCCAGTGCGACCAGCTCCACGCCGGCCTGCTGCCATGCGCCCCGCTGCAGGTACATCAGCAGTCCCTGCCCGGTGGTTGCCAGATTCACCAGCGGCAGTGCCAGGCACAGCGCGGCGGCCAGCCACAACTGCTCGATCCAGGCTGCGCGCGGTGGGCGGCACAGTGCGTGCAGCACCGAGGCCGCGCAGGTTAGAAGGAAAATGCGTATCTCCCACGCGCTGCGATCGCTCATTTCCAGTGGCAGCAACCGATTGCCGTGCAGGTAGACGATGCTTGCCAGTGCCACCCCGGCCAGCGATGCCACGTTGAACGCCTCCACGCAACGGTAGATGCCTGCCGTGGCGGCGCCGAACTCATGCTCGCTGCGCTTGCGCCGCTTGATGGAGAACAGCAGCGTGCCGATGGCGATCATCGCCGTGCCCAGCAGGCCGCTGATGAAGTACAGCCACTTCATCGGCCAGCCACCGAAATCGGCCTTGTGCAGGGCTTCGATGGTTTCGTGTACCTGCACGGCACCCAGTTGCGGCGGATGCGCTGCATGCTGTTGCAGGAGCCTGCCACTGGCCGCATCGAAAGTCACCCGGCTGGCCTCGCTCAACAGGTGCTTGCCGGTGTTCCCCGCTGTCTTGCGGCCCTCCACTTCCACCACGCTGTGCACGGTGCCGGGCGCCTGGATCATCACCAGTGCCGGCGGCTGACCGCTGATGGCCTGTGCCCGCGCAAGCAGGTCCGGCAGGTTCGGCAGCTGCGCGCCCGCAACCAGGATGCCGGCCGGGACAGGTCGCGCAGGCGCCAGTTCGGCTTCATAGCGCGCATAGGCGTCATCGGCATCGCCATAGGCTGCCTGTACGGGCCACGGCAGATAGCTGCTGTAGAAGAAGGTCAGCCCGGTGTAGCCGATCATGAACAGGAACGGCAGGGTCAGCACGGCACTCAGGTTGTGCGCGTCCAGCCAGCTGCGTTGCCCCTTGCCCGGGCGGAAGGTGAAGAAGTCCTTGAAGATGCGCTTGTGCACCACCACGCCGGACACCAGCGCCAGCAGCATGCAGGCGGTGATCCAGCCGACCAGCCAGTAACCGGCCATGCCGCCGTGCAGGGTGTAATGGAACGACATGAAGTGGCGGCCGCCTTCGGTTTCCCGAAGGCGAGGTGGAGGTTGCGGCATGCCGGTGCCGGCCTCTACCCAGCGTTCGTGCGCGCTGCCGCCGTCATCCTCCCATGAGAGCTGCAGCGGCCAGCCGTGCTGGGCAGGCCAACGGATCTGCCATGCCCGTGCATCGGCGGCGTTTGCAGCCAGCCATTGCTGCGCACGCACCGCCTGCGTTCCCGTGTCCACCGTCGGCGAGGAGGCCGGCACCGGGCCGGCCTCCATCCATCGCGTGATCGGCTCGCGGAACACGCTGAGCGTGCCGGTGAGGAAGATCGCGCACAACAGCCAGCCGCAGGTGAGGCCGCACCAGGTGTGCAGCCACGACATGCTCTGCCGGAAGCCCGCCTTCATGCCATCCCCGTGGCGGGCATGCCCTCGTCCCGCCGGTTGCGGAGGATCACAGCGCGCCGCGCAGCGTCAGCATCACGTTGCGGGGTTCGCCAAAGAAGTTGCCGCGGCGGATCTGGCTGATCATCGCGTAATAGCGCGTGTCGAACAGGTTGGCCACGTTGACGCCCACGCTCCAGCGCGGATTGATCCGGTAGCCGGCACGCAGGTCCCACACCGCGCGTCCCGCCGCACCCATGCGCCAGTCCGGGTCGTCGTAGGCCGGATAGGAATAGCTGCTCTGTGCAGAGACGCCACCGCCCACGGAGAACGCATTCCACCGGCCGGGCAGCTGGTAGGACGTTGACAGGCGCAGCAGATGGCGCGGCGTTTCGGCGCTGATGGTGGCGCCTTCATCGTCGCGGCTGGTGACGTGGGTATAGCCCGCCATCATCTGCCAGCCGGGCGCCAGTTCGCCGCTGGTTTCGAGTTCAAAGCCCTTGCTGCTCAGCTTTCCGCCATTGCGGTAGCAGTCGGACGAGGCCAGCGAGCCGGGGCAACTGCCCGGGTCGGAGGCGTCCACCACGGCGTTGCCGGTCTTGCGGATGGAAAACACCGCAGCGGAGACGTTCAGGCGCCCATCGTTCAGTTCGCCCTTCACGCCCAGCTCGTAGTTGGCGCCGATGGCGGGATCGAGCACCGCACCGGATGAGGTGACGTAGGAACTCTGCGGCTGGAAGGTATCGGCGTAGCTGGCGTAGACCGACCACTGCGGGCCCAGGTCGTAGACGAGGCCGGCGTACGGGGTGAATTCGTGCTTCTGTTCGTAGTCGCGGCTCTTGGCGCCGGTGAAGCCATCGTTGGACTGGTACTTCACCCAGCTCAGCCGGCCACCCAGCGTGAGGTGCAGCGGTTCTGCCAGCTGCAGGCGCAGGTTGCTGTACACGCCGCTCTGCTGGGCGCGGGCGTTTTCTGACCAGTCCCATGCGGGCTGGAGAGGCTCTGCGATGCCGCTGTGGTCCGGTGCATAGACATCGATCGGCACGTCGATGGCCAGGTCCGCCGAGCTCTGGCGGGTACGCTGGCGCGACCACATCGCCCCCAGCAGCAGCTGGTGGGTGCGGCCGAAGGCGTCGAAACTGCCGGTGGTGTGCAGGTCGATGCCATCGCTGCGCACGCGCGATCGGTTGAAGTAGATGTCATAGAAGCGCGAGCCGATGCCGGTGGCCCGGTCCACCCCGCCCACCGGAACCGCAACGCGCTGGTCCAGGTCCGATTCGGTGCGGTTCACCGACAGGCGCGCCTTCCAGCGCTCGTTGAAGCGGTGCTCCGCTTCGGCGAAGGCTTCGTCAACGGAGCCTTCCTGGCGGTTCCAGTCCTGGATGAGCGAGGTGGAACGCTTGATGTCCAGAGCCCCGCCATCGGTATAGCGCGGCAGGCCGAACAGCCAGTAGCCGTCGGTGTCACTGGCCTGGTGACGCAGGCCGAAGGTGAGCGTGGTGTCCTGGCCCAGGTCGGCATCGATCACGCCGTAGGCCACCGGCGTCTTCGATGAGGTGCCGCGCTGGAAGTAGTCGCGGTCCTGGTAGGCGGCGACGACTCGGCCACGTACCGTGCCAGCGGCATTGAGCGGGCCGCCACCGTCGGCCTCGAGGCGATAGTTGTCCCACGAGCCCAGGGTGGCCGCCAGATCCAGGTGGGCCTGGTCGCGCGGGCGCTTGCGCACCATGTTGATCGCCCCGCTGGGGTCGGCCGCGCCGAGCATCATGCCGCCGGCACCGCGCAGCACTTCAACCCGCTCCAGCACGGCGGTGTCGATCGGCAGCCAGCCCACCGGGGCATAGACAATGCCGGCCACGCCATCGACCAGATAGTTGCTGTCGTCCACGGTGAAGCTGCGGATCGAGAACTTGTGGTTGCCGAAGTTGCGGGCGGTCTTGGTCACGCCCGTGGTCTGCGCCAGTGCCTCGTCCAGCGTGGTGAGGTTGCGGTCATCCAGCTGCTGGCGGGTGATCACGCTGACCGATTGCGGGGTCTGGCGGATGCTCTGCCCCAGCTTGCCCAGGCTCAGCTCACGTGTCGTGTAGGAGCCATCGCCTGGGCCATTGGCGGTCACATTCACCGTCTGCAGGGTGGTCTGGGCATCCTTGCTGCGCGCAGGTGATGCTGCGTCCTGCGCCAGCGTGAACACGCCGGGGCGGGTGGCGTTGACACGCACCCCACTGCCCTCCAGCAGGCGCGCCAGTGCTTCCTGCGGCGTGTAGCTGCCTGTCACGGCCGGCGCGCGACGGCCGGCCACTGCCGATTCACTGAACAACACCTGCTGCCGTGACTGCTCGGAGAATCGGCGCAGTGCCGCATCCAGCGGTTGGGCTGGAATATTGAACGGCATGCGCTGTGCCGGCTGCGCCTGCGCGATGGCCGGCGCAGCCAGTGCGCTGGAAATGCACACGGCCAGCAGCGGCAGCCGCGTGGCCTGTACCCCGGTAGAGAACGCGCGGGCGACAAGTGCGCGCTTGATCTTCATGTACCCCATTACCGCTCCATCATGCTTGGCCACCACTGGCCTCACTGGGGTAAACGGAAAACAGCGATGGGGTGGGAACCCGTGCTGAAAAAAATTCTTCTTGCGGCGTCAGCGCGCCACAGGCCGCTCGTCGATGCGATAGCCGCCCTGCGCCGTGCGGGTCACCCGCACAGGCAACAGATCCGGCAGCGCCTCGACGAAGCTGGCCGGGGCGTCGGTGGCGGCGTAGCCAGAAACGGGCAGGAATTTCAGCCCCGGCTGGCCCAGCGTGACCGGTTGGCCCAGATACTGCGCGACTTCCTGCGCCACTTCGTCCAGCGGGGTGCGCCGGAACACCAGGCGCCCGTTGCGCCAACCGCCGATGCTGTCTGCACTGGCAGAAATGGGACGATACGTGGCTGTGGCAGTCGTCACGGCCAGGCCCTGTTCGGCGTACAGGCTGACCGGCGTGGTGCCTTCGGTGCGATCCGGCTGTACCCGCACGTGCCCATGCAGCACCTTGACCAGCACTTCGCCCGGCCCGTTGCGCACATTGAAGGCGGTGCCGACCACGGTCACTCGGCTGCGCTGGGCATCGACGGTGAAGGGCCGCTCGGCCGCCGGGGCGACCTCGAAGAACGCCTCGCCCCGGCTGAGCAACACTTCGCGACGGTCGCGATAGAAGTGCACGGCCAGCGTGCTGCGGGCGTTGAGCGAAATCCGTGAGCCGTCCGGCAGTTGCAGATCACGGATCTCGCCAGCGCCGGTGCTCAGGTCCTGCACGTAGCTGGGCGTGGTGTACCACCCGTAGCCGACCCAACCCAGGGCCAGGAGCGCCACCGCCGCAGCGGTCGCCACGCGAGGAAGGCGTCGTGACCGCGCGCGGCGGGTCATGCCGTCCCGTCGCAGGGCGGCAGGCGCCGCTGGCGCAGGCGCGGCCTGAGTGTCCGAGGCCAATGCGGGGCGTGGCAGCTGGCCGAGGTCGTGCCAGGTCTGGGCCACTTCGGTGAAGGCCTGCTGGTGCGCTTCGCTTTCGGCGAGCCAGTGCTGCAGGGCCGCCTCGTCATCCGGGTGCCAGTCCACACCCTGCCGTCGCAGCAGCCACGTAGCCGCCGCCTCGTGCAGGGCAAACGGGTCAGAACCTGCGGCAGAAGGGAGATCGGTCATCGGCAGGGAAGATCGGCGTCAGTGGCAGGCGCCAACCCCTCGCCTGCCGCGCTGGACCGATGCAGTTCCTGCATCTGTTCCAGCGACGCATAGCGTACCCGCACTTGGCAGTAGGCAACCGCGCGCGACAGGTGCTTGACCACCATGCGGCGGGAGATCTGCATGCGGGCGGCCACCTCTTCCTGGGTCAGGCCATCGAAGCGGCAGAGCACGAAGGCTTCGCGTTGGCGCTCGGGCAGTTCGGCCATCGCGTCTGCCAGGCGCTGCAGGCGCTGGCGCTGTGCGGTGAGTTGCAGCGGGCACTGTGATTCATCGCTGGCCATCGGATGGCCGGCATCCTCCGCATCTGCCAGGGGCACGGTCTGCACGCGGCGGCCTGCGCTGCGCTCGCGGTATTCGTCGGCCACGGTGTTCATTACCGTCCGGCGAAGGTAGGCGCCCTGCTGGTCGCTGGACGCCAGCGAAGGGTTTGCCGCAATCCATTTGACTGCGCCGTCGTGCAGGGCGTCCTCAGCGTCCCTTCCTCTGACACGCGCAAGGCCACGCAGGATGGGCGCCCGCCAACGGGCATAGGCTTTGGAAAGCAGGTTCCCGCCCGTGGATGAGCCGCTCTCGGCCAGGCCGGTCTCTGCTGATGCGCTGTGGTTCGCGGCCCCGCCCGTGCCCCGGCCTAGCGCGGACACGGCGCCCTCAGGACAGATGCCTGCAGTCTGCACAGGTAGGGCGGGACGTTCACTTGGATAGCCGGCGGATTGGCCGCACTAGGCGACAGAGGGGAGGAATCCTGCAAGTGTAGTGAGAGTCATTTGCAATTGGAACTCCCCCGCCCTGCCCGTCCCCCCTCACGAAAGGCGCGCCGGTGCTACATCACTCGCGCGGCGGCCCGGCACCCTCGGCAACCCTCACGAAGACGGGGTTGGAATAGAACCACAGGTCGTCCCACGGATCCTCGCCGGGCGTGTCCGCCAGTGCATCCACCGCACCGGTGCTGTTGCCCCGCACCCGCACGAAGCCACCGCGCGGCGGCACCGGCACTGACCCGCGCGCCACGATCCAGTCGCCTTCACGCCGCCACGTTGCCGCGTCGAATCCCCGTCGCTGCATCTGCAGTGCACCGTCCTCATCCCTGCTGCCCACGATCAGCTCGATGCGCTTCAGCGCCGTGTGCTGCCCGTTGGCGTTGGCGCGCGCCGGCTGCCGTGCCCGCACCTCCAGCTGCATCGTCTGCGCTGGCGCCAGCACCAGTATGCCGCCCATTCCGGCGCTGGAGTCGCCCGAGGCTACCCGCAGCTCCAAGGCGTCGATCAGGTCGCCGGTGACGGTGAACATGCGGCCGTTGCGCAGGGCATCCAGGATGTCTTCGGCCTCCGGCCGCGCCCATGCGTACGTCTTGCTGTACTCACCCGGGTCGTAATCGCGTCCGCCATCGCGCAGGTTTACATGCGAGTCGGAGTTGGCGGTAATCCAGAAGCGGATGCCATCAGCCAGCATCTGGTCCCAGATTCCGCCGACCTGCGCGGTCATCTGGTCGTAGCCGCCCAGTGTCGGCGCGGCCGCGTTACGGTACAGCCCGCGTTCGCTGCGGATGGCCTGGTGCCCGGGGGCGCCCTCCATGCCCACCAACACATGGGGTGCGGCCGCATGCCAGCCGCGCAGCTCGCCCGGCGTTACCTCGCCCCACTCACCGATGCCGGTCGCGGTACGCGAAGGATGGTTGATGAACATCAGCGGCGCAGGGACCAGCCCGCGCAGGTAGGCCAGCGCTGCCTGCATCTGCTGTTCGCTATCGCGGCTGCCGTGCAGTGGCTCGCTGCGGTTGAAGTCCCGCTCGGCGATGACCAGCTGCTCGCGTTCCTGCGGGCCGGGCGCGATGATCAGCGAGGCGTGCTCGCCGGCCGGCACATCGAATTCCATGCCGTTGAACTGGATCACTTCGGGCACATCGGTGCGCGCCTGCAGCAGCGCCGGATAGGCATGGTCGCGGGTGACCGCGGAGTGGCCGGGGCCACCGTGGTCGGTGTGGACCATCCAGCGCAGGCCGAAGGCCCTGGCCTGCGCCGCGTTGTGGCTGCGGCTGTACGGCGAGTCGCCACCACGCACGGGCGTGGGCGGCGTGGTGCGGCGGTCCCAGTCCACGCTCCATTCGCTGTGCACATGGTGGTCGCCGGCCAGCCATTGGCGGCCAGCGTCGTCTGCCGGCGTTGCCGCCGCCGGGGCCGAGAATGCCGGGGCCGCCGCTGCGAACAGCGCCAGCATTACAAGATTCTTCATGGATTCACCTCTGAAAAGCGCGCGGACGACGCACGGACCCTCGCGGGTCCGCACGCTGCCGGTGCGTGGATGCCTGCTTAGAAGTCCGCGCGCAGGCCCAGGCTGATGCGACGGCCCGAGGTCTCATCCATGGTCGGGAAGGACGGGTCCATGGTGTAACCGCTGGTCCGCTCGTTGGTGAGGTTGATGCCCTTCAGGCTGATCTTGATGTTGTCGGTGATGCGGTAGCCGATCGACACATCCATCTGGCCGTAGGCATCGCGCCAGATCGGGTACAGGTTGTAGCCGATCGATTCGACGTAGGCGCCCTTGTGGTTGTAGGACACGCGGGCGTCGAAGCGCGAATTCTCGTAGTAGGCGGTGAGGTTCCAGGTCTTCTCCGACAGCCCCGGCATCGGGGTGCGGATGCCCAGGCTGGATTCGCCGGCCAGCGAGCTGTCCAGCATGGTGTAGTTGGCATTGATGCCAAACCCGTCCAGCCACGGCGTGAACATGTTCAACGGCAGCTGTGCCACCAGTTCAACGCCATCGACCTGGTAGGAGCCCTTGGCATTCACCGGCTGGTAGACGTCGAAATCGTAGATGCCATTGAGGCTGCCGTTGGCGTTGTATACCGCCACATCCTGCACCACGCCGGTCAGGGAGTTGATCACCACGCCATCGATGTTCTTGCGGAAGTAGCTGGCGGCGAACAGCGCGCCGTTGTCCAGGTACTTCTCCAGGCCAACTTCCCACTGCTTGGCATAAGTCGGCTTCAGCTCAGGATTGCCATCGGTGAAACGGTAGGAGCCCCAGCTGGCGGTGCGCTTGTAGGCGATGTCGGTCAGCGCCGGGCGCATCATCACCTTGGACGCCGCCGCGCGCAGCAGCAGGCCGTGCGACAGCTCGGCGGTCATGTTGAAGCTGGGCAGCAGATCGTCGTAGCTGCCGTCCTTCGACACCGGGGTGTCGGTGTAGCCGGTGCTGCCGTTGGGCAGCTGGATCGGGTGATAGCCGAACGAATCGACCTTGGTATCCACGTAGCGCGCACCCGCATTGACGGTGAACGGCACGCTGCCGATATCGAAGGCGAAGTCGGCCATCGCGTAGAAGCTCATCACCTTCTCGTCCACCTGGTAGAACTGGCCAGGATCGAACGGGGTCTGGAAGCCCGCGTAGCGGAACGCGCTGCGTGCGTAGTCGTTGGAGATCTGCTGCCACGCCAGCCCCTTGTTGGAGTAGCTGCCGCCGGGAACGATGTCGTCGATGTACTGCAGCGGGCTGTCGGCCATCGTGCGGGTGTTGACCCAGGCGCTGCTGCCTGCGCTCGGCCCGGTGATCTTCAGCTCGCCGTACTGGCGCTCCTTGGAGCGGTCGGTGTAGCGCGCACCGAACCGGACCGTGTGCAGCGCGGGCAGGAAGGCCATGTCCAGCAGGCGCGTGACATTGACCTGGGCGGCGTACTTGTCATCCTTCACCTTCTCCAGCGTGGTCTCGTAGGCCTCGAACAGGTACCGGCTCGGGTCGTTGTACATGTCGAAGCTGCCGGCGGCGGCGGTCGGGATGGTCTCACCGCTGCTGCCGGTCCAGCGGGTGCGCGACGGCGCATAGGCCACGTGCTTGAGGTTGGAGAAATCCGAGGTCTTTTCCGCGCCGGAGTAGCCCACCAGCGCATCCACGTACCAACGGTCGCCCTTCCAGTCCATCGCCATGCTGTACTGGCTGTAGTCGGTCTTGTTGATCCGCTCCTTGCTCAGCATCTCGTGCTGGGTGGCGGTGTAGGACACATCGCGCAGCACCACCATGCCGTACTCGGACAGCGTAGTGGCATCGTAGGCATGGATGGTGTCGAACGTACTGCGGCTGGAGGCCGAATAGGCGGCCGCATCGTACTCGTCCTCGGTGCTGTCATAGCCGCCGACCATCGCGTCGAAGGTCAGGCTGAAGTTGTTGCTGGGCTTGTACTGCAATGACCCGGTGGCGCCCCACTTGTCCTGCTCGTTGAGGTAGACGCGGTCGCCCACCTTGTCCTGGAACACGACCCGGTTGGTCTGCTCGGCATCGTTGCGATTGGTGATGTTGACGCCCGCATCGCGCAGCAGCACGGCCTGCGCCTGGGTGCCGCGGGTGCCCGAGGCAGTGAGGAAGCGCGAGGACGGCCGGAAGTTGATGCCCGAGGTGGAGTCGGTGCGGTTGGTGCGCTTGGACTGCGAGTAGGAGACCAGCGCGCCCCAGTCACCCCAGGTATCGGCGGCGAGGAAGGCAAAACGCGGGTCCACCTCCTCCGAGATGCTGTTGTGCGCGCCCTCGGCGGAGAACACCAGCTTGCGTTCGTTGTAGTCGAACGGGCGTGCCGTGGAGATCTTCACCGAGCCGGCAATGCCGCCCTCTTCGTCGGCGGCGGTGGGCGACTTCTGCACGGTCACCTGCTGGATGATCTCCGAGGCGAACATGTCGAATTCCACGTCGCGGCCGCCACTGCCCGAGGCGGTCGCCAGATCGTTGATCGAAACGTGGGTGTACTCCGAAGGCAGGCCACGCACATTGACCTTGGTGCCCAGCCCCTTGTTGCGCTCGATGGTCACGCCCGGCATTCGCTGCAGGGCTTCAGCGAGGTTCTGTTCGGGAAAATCGGCCACGTCGGTCGCGACGATCGAATCTGAAAAGCCCACCGTGGCGCGCTTGATGTCCACGGCCTTCTCCAGGCTGCGGCTGTAGCTGCCGGTGACCTGGATGGTTTCAAGGTTGGCGGCCTGCGCACCGGAACTCGCAGCGCCGGCCGGTGCCGATGCCGCAACTGCGCCCACCACCGCCTCGGGTGCTGCCAGCGCGGAGGTGGCGGCCGGTGCGCTGGCGTCCTGTGCTTCGATGGTGACCGTGGTGGCATTGAGATAGCGGTAGCGCAGGCCGGTGCCGGCCAGCAGGCGGGTGAGCGCTGCGTCCGCGCTCAGGCCGGCCGGTACGCCCGGCGTGCGCGGATTGCCCGCATTCTGCGCGTTGTAGACGAACTGCAGGCCAGTCTGGCGCGACAGCGCGTTGAGCGCCCCATCCAGCGGCTGCGGGGCGATCGCTTCGCTGGCGACGCGTGCCGGTTCTGCGGCGTTGGCGCCGGCCGTGGCGGTGATCTGCAGTGCAAGGGCAATGGAAAGGAACAGGGTGCGGCGCATCGTAGGGTCCAGTAGGGAATGGCGGTGGTCGCGGAACAGGTGTGTTCCTGCATTCCCCATCTACGAGGGCGCAGCGCGCCGATCGGGCACCACTTGTTCGATGAATTTTTTCTTACAGCGCCTGCGGCGCTCCAGCGCGCAACCGCACATGGATTCCGTCCGGCGCCACCTGCGTAACCAGTGTTGGTTGCTGGTCGAGGAACGCGCGCAGCGACGCCACGTCATCTGCGCGCAGGTTGCCGGTCAGGCGCAGCGCACCGGCGTCATCGCTCACGTGCAGGCGCAGCGTGTTGCGCCGGTTGAAGCGGTCGGCCACGTCGCGCAGCGCCTCGTCGCGGAACAGCACCCGCCCGGTCCACCATGCCGTCATGCTGGCGGCATCTTCCTCACGGATGCGCACGCGCTGGTCACGGTAGTCGACCTGTGCCGCCTGCCCGGCGCCGAGGTCGGCCAGCATACGGCCGCGGCCACCATCGCCGCGCACGTGCACGCGCCCCTCGCTGACTCCGATGCGGGCCTGCTCGCGCAGCAGCGAAACATCGAACGTGGTGCCGATGTCCGTCACCTGCAGGCCAGCGGCATGTACCGCGAACGGGCGCCGGTCCTTGGCCACGACGAAACTGGCCTGGCCACGTTCGAGCTCGACGCGCCGCCCCAGCAGGGTCATGCGTACCGATATCTCGCTTTCAGCGTCCAGGCGCACTACGGTGCTGTCGGGCAGCGTGACCTGCCGCGGCATGCCATGTGCGGCCACATAGTGCCCGGTGCGCGGCCAGGCGATGGTGGCGCCTACGCCTACAGCCAGCATCAGCGCCGCTGCGGCCGCGATGCGCGGCAAGCCGGGTGCGGGCCGGGCCCGGCGCTGGTTTGATGCGGCGGCCGGGCGTGGCGACAACCGCACGACGTTGTGATCATTGCGCGTCGGCGCGGGAGCCTTCAACAGTGCGTCGACGTCATCCGGCATGCCGCGCAGCGCATCGCCCAACGCACCGGCCACCTCGCTGATGGCCATGTACTCGCGCAGGTGTTCGGGGGAGACCAGCAGCCACTGCATAAAGGCGTGCCGCTGCGAAGGGCTGAGGTCGCCTTCGCGCTGCAGCGCGTGCCACTGCGCGGCGGCCAGGGTCAGCGCCGATGGATGTTCAGTGGCCACGCTCACGACCTCCCTGCCGGTTCGGCCAGCGCCCGGCGGCACACCGAAAGCCCGCGTACCACGTGCTTCTTCACCATATGCGCTGACACGCCCATGCGTTCGGCGATCTGCTTGTAGCTCAATCCATCGCGGTACTGCATGACCAGCACCGCCCGGGTGTGTTCGGGCAGGGTCTCCAGCAACGTCTGCAGCCGTTGGCGGCGCTGCTCCCGTTCGGCGGCGTCTTCCACGCATTCCCCGCTGGCCAGGTTTTGGCCCGGGCCTTCGATCTCTTCGATGGACAGGGTCGACCAGCGCCGGCGCGCGGCCTGCTCGCGCGCCAGATTCTGCGCGACGGTGAACAGGTACGCTTCGGGGTTGGCGATCGGCTCGCCCTTGCCTTCATGCGCACGCAGCAGGCGCAGATAGGTTTCCTGCACCAGGTCTTCGGCGTCCTGCCGCGCACCGCGTCGCACGAAGAAGCCTCGCAATAGTGGCGCGTGCTCTTCGAACATGCGCGCCAGGCGCCGTCTTGCCTGTTCGGCCACCTGCGTCGCCCCTGCCCCCTGAAGTGCGCCGCAAGGTACGGGCGCGGTGTGACGCCTTCATGACGGCTTCACGTTGGCCATGGAGATGTTTCTTCTCCCACCCCGCTACGTATCGGCGGCATCCAGGCTGGCCCCTGTACGCCGCGGCTGGCATCCTACGGCCCGGTAATCACTTCGAAACCGGCCGCTTTCCATTCGGGAAAGCCATCCTCCAGGCGCCGCACGGTGAAGCCCAGCGCCCTCAGTTTTTCCACGACCTCGAAGGACCTCACGCAATACGGGCCTCGGCAGTAGGCCACGATCTCCCTGTCCCTGGGCAGGTTGATCAATGCCGCTTCCAGTTCCGAGGCGGGAACGTTCAAGGCACCGGGAAGATGGCCCAGGGCGTACTCCGACGAAGGCCGAACATCCAGAAGGGTCACTCCATCCGTCGCCAGGCGCTCCAGCAGCGCTTCGCGCGATACGGGTTCAAGGGCATCGCGCTGTTCGAAGAAGTCCCGCATGACACCCTGCACTTCGGCAACATTGCGCTCGCCGAAGCAGCCCAGCGCCCGCAGCAGCGCAACGACCTCGGCCTCCCCGGACAGGCTGTAGTAGATGCGCTTGCCCTGGCGATCGGGCTCCACCAGCCGGGCCCGCCGCAGCAACTGCAGGTGCCGCGAGGTATTGGCCACGCTCAACCCGGTCGCCTCCGCCAGCGCCTCGACGCTGCGCGGCCCCTGCGAAATCGCCTCCAGCAGCTCCAGCCGGTGAACATGCCCGATCGCCTGGGCGACGTCAGCCAGGGCGTGATAGATCGCCTGCCTGGGCTGGGGGATTGACTTTGCCTTGTCCATACTCAAACATTATGCATATTGATTGAATGTTAGTCCAGTCACTGGCTGAACCCGCGTCACGGCACCCATCCTATCCAAGAAGCGTCCCCATGCCCGGCAACCCCATGCATCGGCAGGTGTTCCTGCTGGCCAGCGCCCAGGCGCTGTTCCAGATTGTCTCGGTGATCGTCATGACCGTCGGCGGGCTGGCGGGTGCTCACCTCGCCCCTGCCCCGCAATGGGCCACCCTCCCCATCGCGACCATGTTCCTGGGAACGGCATTGACCACCTTCCCCGCCGCCATGTGGATGGCCAGGGCCGGGCGGCGGGTCGGATTCATCTGCGGCTCGCTGCTGGGCTTGGCCGGCGGCGGCATTGCCGCACTGGGAATCGCCCGCCATTCGATGGCCTTGCTGGCTGCCGGCACGCTGCTGGTGGGGGCATACCAGGCCTTCGCGCAGTTCTATCGTTTCGCCGCCAGCGAGGTGGCAGACGAAGCGTTCCGCCCCCGGGCGATTTCGCTGGTGATGGCCGGCGGCATCATTGCGGCGCTGGTCGGGCCATCGCTGGCCCGCCTGGGCGGCCCGTTGTTGCAGGCGGAATATCAAGGCTCCTTCATCATCCTCGCCGTGGTCTCGCTGGTGGCGACCGGGGTGCTGGCGGGATTGCGAATGCCGGCCACCTCGAAAACCGAGCCGGGTGAGCCCGCTGGGCGCCCATGGCAGCAGATCGTGTTCCAGCCCGCGTACCTGGTGGCGCTGTTCGGCGCTGCGACCGGCTATGGAATCATGATCCTGGCGATGACGGCGACGCCGATTGCCATGGTCCACCACCATCACGCCCTTGGAAGTGCCGCGACGGTGATCCAGCTCCATGTGCTGGGCATGTTCCTGCCCTCGTTCTTTGCCGGATCGCTGATCGCTCGTTTTGGCGCTGTCCGCATCATGCTGGCCGGTGCGGTGATCTTCGTCGGGCATGTACTGATGACGACCACCGGCACTGGATTCGGGTCCTTTGCGACGGCGCTGGTCATGCTCGGCGTGGGCTGGAACTTCATGTACGTGGGAGGCACGGCACTGCTCACCACGACCTACACGCAGGCCGAGCGCGCCCGGGCACAGGCGATCAACGATATGACCATCTTCGTTGTGGGTCTGGGCTGTTCGTTTGGTGCGGGAGGCCTGTTGGATGCGCTTGGCTGGCAGCGCATGAACCTGGTGCTGGTTCCGTGGCTGCTTGCCGCGGCAGCGGCACTGGCCTGGCTTGGGCGTAAAGGGCGGCGCGCCGCCCTGGCATCGGGTGTGTAGACGAGGTGTTGCGCTGCTCGAGGGTCATTACTGTGACGCGTCACGCTCGAGCGGAACTCAGCCCGCGATCCCCAGCCCCTTGCCCGCCGCGTCCAGCCGCAACGAAGCCAGGTAGCGGCAGTACTTGCCGATGAACAGGCCGGTGAACCCACCCGACAGCAGCAGGTACGCCGCGCTGGCGCCGGCATGGGTGGTCAATGCCGGCGACACCGCAAAGGCGACTTCGAAGCCGTACTTCACCAGGAACGTGACCAGCAGCAGCGGCAACACGCTGTAGTCCGCATTGCGCCAGAGCTTCCCGGTGGCGCTGTCGAACGTCAGTTTCACGTGGCCCAGCAGCAGCCACCCCAGCGCCGCGCCCGAGCCGATGCCGGCCAGCCACTCTCCCCAGGCACTCAGGGACATCCCGTAGCGGTGACTGATCGACCAGGCGCCCCAGACGGTGAACAGCACGGGCACGACGGCCAGCTTCTGCAGGGAGGTTTCGCCCGGCTTCATGGCGGCAATGCCGCGCGTGACCAGGAAGGCCAGAAGCAGCCAGACCCAGGTCGGCGTCTGCGAGGCAAGGTGCTGGAGCATGTTCATGGGTCGTCCCTCTGCTGAGTGGTGGCGGAGCGTCTCCGTCTTGGCGCTCACTATTCGCTTCCAGCCGGGTTGCGGCCAGTGACAGCTGTCAGCCATCGCGGATTACGCTGCGACGCGCACCAACTCAGCCCCCTGTGGCCACATGCCGTTAACGGCCCGCCCCTATGCTGAGGCTTCATTGGAAGCCCACGAGGCACGATTCATGACCAAGCTGCACACCCTGCTGCTGACCGGCGGCCTGCTCGCCTTGAGCCCGCTGGCCGCGGCCGAGAGCGTGAACCTGACCAACAGCGCCGACGGTGCCAACCGCGAAGCCGGCATCACGGCGGTGAAGAAGAAGCTGCAGGATGCGTGTACCGACCGCAAGGGCTCGCCCGATGCCGCCTCGTTCGAAGTGGTGTTCGAGAAGACCAGCGAAAACCCCAACGTGCCGAAGCCCTACTATGTGGACGGCCGGATGAAGTGCGACCTGCCGGGCTGAAGGGCCAGGCCCTACTCCTGTTCCAGCTCCTTCAATACGGCGCGCAGGCGCGCATCATTGGGCGCCAGCGCCGCCGCCGTGCGGTAGCTGTTGATCGCCTGCTTGCGCTGGCCATTGGCCCGGTAGGCTTCGCCCAGGCTGTCATGCACATTCGCCGATTGCGGGTGCGCGCGCGCATTCCACTGGAACACGGCCACTGATTCCGGCACGCGCTTCATCCTCAACAGCCGATAGCCCAGTGAGTTCAGCGCCTGCTCGGAGGTGTCGTACTGGCTGGCCGCAGGCCCCAGTGCCTCATAGGCGCGGGTCATGCCCGGCACACCCGATGACAGTGCGGCCGGCACCAGCAGGGTGCCCAGATTCTTCCGGGCCAGGGTAACCGGCATGCCGTGCAGCACGCCCATCAGTTGCTTGCCGAGGCTCGCTGCGGTTTCGCCCTGCCAATAGTTGTCCAGCACGATCACCACCGACTGGTCCTGCCCGGCGCGGAGCCAGTAGGTCTGGTAGCCCGGAACGCTGCCTGTATGCGATTCCACCGGGTAGCTGCCACCTGCAGGCAAGGGCCAGTTCTCCACTTCCCAGCCGTAGCCATAGCCCGAGCGATGGTTGGTCCACATGGCCTGCCGCGAAGGCGCGCTCAGCAGCGAATCATCCTGCAGGGCCTGGTCCAGCCGCAGCAGATCGTCAACGGTGGAGTACAGGCCGGCGGCCGAGAACGAGACGCTCGGATCGATGGGCATCGGGCGCGCCAGGCTGAAGTCCGGCCGGGTCTGGTAGCCGGTCGCCAGGCGCGGAATGAGTGCGCTGGCGCGGTACAGCCCGCTGTTGGTCATGCCGGCCTTGTCCAGGATCCGGCGCTGCAGGTTGGCTTCGTAGCTGGCACCCGTTGCCTTCTCGATGATCAGGCCGAGCAGGAAGTAGCCATTGTTGTTGTAGCGCCACTCGGCCCCCGGCGCGCTCTGCAGCGTGCCAGGAATCCACGCTTTGGCGAAGTCATCGGGCGCCAGGGAGAGCCGGGCCTGCGTCTGCCACCACGGGTCTTCGTAACTGCGCGGCAGGTCGGCAATGCCGGACGTGTGATTCAACAGCTGTGCCACCGTGACCGCAGCTGCGGGCGTGCCGGCATAGAGCGCGGGCAGGTACTCGCCCAGTGTGCCGTCCAGCCGCAATGTGCCTTCCTGCACCAGCTGCATCACCAGGATGGCGGTGATCGGCTTGCTCAACGAGCCGATGCGGAAGACACCATTCTCGACGTTCGGCACCTGCCATTCGCGGTTGGCCAGTCCATGGGCGCCCCGATACAGGATGCGCCCGTGCTGGGCGACAAGCACGACGCCGTTGAAATCACGATTCGCTGCATAGCTGCCCACCAGCTGCGCGATCTCGGCCGGGCCAGCGGCCGCCCTCGCCTGCCCGGCGATGCCGGCCAGCAACACCAGCGAACCCGCCGCTGCGGAAACCACCCTCAGCACTGACCGCTTCCACTCCATGGAGAACTGCAGGATGGCGTTGGGCATCTACCTACCTCACGAGTCGATGCCGCAGTGTAGCGGTGCCGGGCTGCTGCGAACGCGGCCCGGCCGCCATGACTGATGGCCTATGAGGGGCTGGACGCCGGTGCGTGCCGTCGGTAGCGCTCGATCCACGCCAGCGATGCTGCGATGCCGCCAAACGGGAAGAAGTGCGGACTGACCGCGCCATGGGCGTCGGTCAGCCCCCGCACGAGGCGGTCGACAAACACCTCCGGCCCGGCCGTTCCCAGCAACCGGCCGATCGAGATGCCGTACCGCGCCAGCATCGAGGCACTGGCTCCCACGCCACACATCGCGGCGTAGCGCGCCAGCCGCGTGATGCTGGCCGGCCCTGGCACGCCCACCAGCACCGGAACGCGGATGCCGCGGGAGCGCAGATCATCCAGCCAGGCCAGGACGATGTCGGCATCAAAGGCGAACTGGGTGATGATCAACGGCGCCATGCGCCGCGCCTCGATGGCCTGGCACTTGCGTTCAAGCACCTGCCAGCGCTCGCCACTGCCCATCACCGGGTGGCCTTCCGGGTGCCCGCCGATGGCGACCACCTTGATGCCGGAGCCTTCGAGAATGCCGGTGTCGATGATCGCGGCACTGTCGGCGAACGGCCCGGCCGGCGCCGCCAGATCGCCGGCGATCAACAGGCATCGTTCCACCCCGGCCTCGCTCGCGGCACGCTGCATGAAACGCTCAAGCGCAGCCCGCGACTCGATGCGGCGCGCCGACAGATGTGGCATCGGCTCGAAACCCAGCTGGCGCACGATGCGTGCCGCTGCCAGCCGCGCGTTGTCGTCTTCGCTTGCCAGGTACGGAATGGAAATGGTCGTGCCCGGCGGGATGCGATCTGCTTCGGCGCGCAACGCAGGCAGGGCCTTCGCGCCGACCTCCAGCGAATACCTGTTGATGAAAGCCGCTGCCTGGGCAGGCGCACGTGCGGACATCACCCGCCCCCGCGCACGTTGCTGGCGATGGGCGTGCTGTTGCGGGCCAGTTCGACGAAGGCCTGCAGGTAGTCGATGGTGGTGTCCGCCTCGCGTGCCCCCAGGTAGATCTGCTTGGGTATGCCCTTCGCACCCAGGCGCACCGGCACCACGTCCATGCGCGCGGCGTACTCTTCCACCAGCCAGCGCGGCATGGCGGCGACCCCGCGCCCGCTGGCCACCATCTGCATCATGATGTCGGTGGTTTCAATGGTCTTGTGGCGACGCGGCGTGATGCCGGCCGGCAGCAGGAACTGGTTGTAGATGTCCAGCCGCTCGAACGGCACCGGGTAGCTGATCAGCACCTCCTGGCCGAGCTGGCGCGGCTTTACGTGGTCGACCCTGGCCAGGGCATGGCTGCTGGCCACCACCAGAACCTGCTCGTAGTCGAACACGGGCACGAACTTCAGGCCGGGCTTGAGCAGCGGATCGGGGGTGACCAGCAGGTCGATCTCGTAGCCGAACAGCGCGCCGATGCCGCCGAACTGGAACTTCTGCTTGACGTCCACGTCCACGTCCGGCCACGCGGCCAGGTAGGGCGAGACGATCTTCAGCAGCCACTGGTAGCAGGGGTGGCATTCCATGCCGATGCGCAGCGCGCCGCGCTCGCCCTGTGCGAACTGGCCCAATCGCTCCTCGGCCAGGTCCAGCTGCGGCAGCACGCGATTGGCCACCGCCAGCAGGTACTGCCCGGCCTGGGTCAGGCGCAGGCTGCGGCCTTCGCGCAACCAGACATCGGTACCGAGCTGCTGCTCCAGCTTCTTCATGCTGTGGCTGAGCGCCGACTGGGTCAGGTTGAGGACGCCGGCAGCGGCGGTCAACGAGCCCTGCTGCTCGACCTGCTGCACGATGCTGAGGTGGATCCGCTCCAGCATGATGATGAATCCCGCTCATGGATTGGTGAAGTAATACCATTTTACGTCATGGAAGGGCATGGCTAGCATCGGCTCATGCCTTCGGTTGCCTGTACGCCCGGCCACCCCGCCGGCCTGCAGGACTGCGTCCGCGCAGACCACCCGAAGCAGCCCCTCCCCAGCTGAAAGCAATCCGATGACCCGCCCCCTCCGTATCGTCGCCGTTTCCGGCGGACTGCAGCGCCCCTCGCGGGCTGCAACCCTGGCCGAGCACCTGCTGGACCTGATCGGCGAAGACATTGCCTGCGAACCGCACCTGATCGAGCTGGGCGAGCTGGCGCCGCAGCTCGCCGGTGCGCTGTGGCGCTCGCAGCTGCCCGAGGCGGTGGAGCGGCAGCTGGCCGCGGTCGAGCAGGCCGACGTGCTGGTGGTGGCCACGCCGGTCTACCGCGGCTCCTACACCGGGCTGTTCAAGCACTTTTTCGACTTCATCCACCAGGACGCGCTGGTCGATACCCCCATCCTGCTGGCCGCCACTGGCGGCAGCGAACGCCACGCGCTGGTGATCGACCACCAGCTGCGGCCGCTCTTCAGCTTCTTCCAGGCCCGCACCCTGCCGCTGGGCGTCTATGCCACCGACCGCGATTTCGCCGATGGCCGCGTGCACAACGAGGCGCTGATGCAGCGGGCACGGCTGGCGGTACAGCGGGCGCTGCCCCTGCTTGCCCTGTCCCATCGCGTCGCGCCGGCCACCGCCGAGATTGCAGCAGCCCTTTGAATGCCGAATGCCGCAGAGCGGCATTCGGATGTGACCCCGCAACCCGGAACGCCCCCCATGACGACCGACGACTTTACCTTCAGCATCACGCGCATCCCCTTCAACGAGGACTACCAGCCCGCTGATGGCACGCGCATCACCACCAATTTCGCCAACCTGGCCCGTGGTGCCTCGCGGCAGGAAAACTTGCGCAACACGATCAGCATGATCAACAACCGCTTCAACGACCTGGCCCATTGGGACAACCCCAATGCCGACCGTTACGCGGTCGAGCTGGACATCATCTCGGTGGAGATGCACATCGACGGCGGCGATGGCAGTAATCCGTTCCCGCTGATCGAAGTGCTGCGGCCGACCATCGTTGACACGCAGACCGGCACGCGCACCGAAGGCATCGTCGGCAACAACTTCTCGTCCTACGTGCGCGATTACGACTTCAGCGTGGTGCTGCCGGCCAGCAACGAGGGCAAGGCCACCTTCGGCATTCCGGACGGCTTCGGCGACCTGCACGGCAAGCTGTTCAGGCACTTCCTGGCGTCGGACGCCTACCGTGCCAACTTCAGCAAGGCGCCGGTGATCTGCATCAGCGTGTCCAGCAGCAAGACCTATCACCGCACCGAGAACCATCACCCGATCCTGGGCGTGGAGTACCGGCAGGGCGAGTCCTCTCCCACCGACCAGTACTTCGACAAGATGGGCCTGCAGGTGCGCTACTTCATGCCGCCGGGCAGCGTCGCGCCGCTGGCGTTCTACTTCCGCGGCGACCTGCTGGGCGACTACTCGAACCTGGAGCTGATCGGCACCATCAGCACCATGGAAGCGTTCCAGAAGATCTACCGCCCGGAGATCTACAACGCCAATTCGGTGGCCGGCAAGGTCTACCAGCCCAGCCTGAAGCACCAGGACTATTCCTCCACCCGCATCGTCTACGACCGCGAAGAGCGCAGCCAGCTGGCGGTCAAGCAGGGCCGGTTCACCGAAGAGCACTTCATCAAGCCGTACCGCGCCGTGCTTGAGAAGTGGGCTGCCCGCTGATCCATCGATTTCCATTCGCCCCCAGGAAACAACACGCAATGTCGACGAAGAAACTGCTCCCCACCTCCACCGCCGGCAGCCTGCCCAAGCCATCCTGGCTGGCGGAGCCCGAAAAGCTCTGGTCGCCCTGGAAGCTGCAGGACGACGCCTTGACCGAAGGCAAGCAGGACGCGCTGCGCCTGTCCCTGCAGGAACAGCAGCATGCCGGTATCGATATCGTCAGCGACGGTGAGCAGACCCGGCAGCACTTCGTGACCACGTTCATCGAGCACCTCAGCGGCGTCGATTTCGAGAAGCGCGAGACCGTGCGCATCCGCAACCGCTACGATGCCAGCGTGCCCACCGTGGTCGGCGCGGTCAGCCGCCCGAAGCCGGTGTTCGTGGAGGATGCGAAGTTCCTCCGGCGGCAGACCTCGCAGCCGATCAAGTGGGCCCTGCCCGGCCCGATGACCATGATCGACACCTTGTACGACGCGCACTACAAGAGCCGCGAGAAGCTGGCGTGGGAGTTCGCGAAGCTCCTCAATGAGGAAGCCAGGGAGCTGGAAGCTGCGGGCGTGGACATCATCCAGTTCGATGAGCCGGCCTTCAACGTGTTCTTCGACGAAGTGAACGACTGGGGCGTGGCCGCCCTGGAACGGGCCGTGGAAGGCCTGAAGTGCGAAACCGCCGTGCATATCTGCTACGGCTATGGCATCAAGGCCAACACCGACTGGAAGCAGACGCTGGGCTCGGAGTGGCGCCAGTACGAGGAATCGTTCCCGAAGCTGCAGACCTCCAGCATCGACATCATCTCGCTGGAATGCCAGAACTCGCACGTGCCGATCGACCTGATCGAACTGGTACGCGGCAAGAAGGTGATGGTGGGCGCCATCGACGTGGCCTCCAACACGGTTGAAACGCCGGAGGACGTGGCCAACACCCTGCGCAAGGCGCTGCAGTTCGTGGATGCCGACAAGCTGTATCCGAGCACCAACTGCGGCATGGCGCCGCTGCCGCGCGAGGTGGCCCGCGGCAAGCTGCGCGCGCTCAGCGCCGGGGCGAAGATCGTGCGTGAGGAGCTGTCGGCCTGACTTCGCTGCGAGGGCCCCGCGGCACTGGAGCCTGGCCCGAAACCGGCCAGGTTCCCGTTCGCACCTGCACATCAGGCCTGCGTGGCGAGACTGCACGCAGTGCCAGGGCCTGCCTGATGCGGTCGATCTCTGCCGTCCCGGCGGTAGCCAGGCGCCGGGCCTGTTGCCGCTGCTCGCGGCTGAGCGGCCCCGGCGACGCGTCGGCCACCTGCGGTGCGCGCGCGCCGACCAGGCGTGCCACCGCTTCGCGCAGCGGCACCTGCGGGTAGAGTCGCACCGCCCACCAGCGTTCGGCACAGCGCCTGGCGTGGCCGAGGCTGCCGGCGGCAACACACTTGGCCTGCGACCGCAGTCGTGCATGCAGGTACAGCCGGACGCCGGGCGCGGGATCCGGCACGATGCTCGCCAGCGGACGCCCGTTCCACCACAGATCCCAGCGCCCGCCGCGCTGCATCCAACCGGCGCGGCGCGCGGCGGTCCGGTCATCGGCGTGGTCGAGAGCAGCGTGCATGGGCGAAAGCATACGATCTACGGTCGCACGGACTGAGATTGGGATCGCCTTGCGGTCGGCTGCCCTGTTCGCTATCGCCCGGTATTCACCAACCCGGGCCGAGCAGCTTGGATACCTCGATTTCAAGCCGCTGCGCCGCTTCGGTCTGCGATGCCACCTTGATGCACAGCCCAGACTGCGCCGGCCCCGGCTTCAACTGATAGCGATTGATGGTGCCGCCACCCTCGCCGTCGAGTTCCACGCGCGCCACCAGCGTCCGGCCGTTGGCAATGAAGGTCCAATCCTGATAGTCGAACATCGCGCTTCCACAGATAAACACGTCACGTGATTGCCACTCTATGCGCGGCGGCGGTGAAGAACCGCCGAAGAAAGCGTTCGCGGCGCGTGGGCGCCACCGCTCAGCGCAGCGTCTGCGCCAGTTGCAGGACGTCCGCGAAGAAGCCGCTGTAGTCGTCGCGCGGGCCCTCGTGGGTGTCGCGCCGGTGGATCAGGCGCACCGCCACCACCCGTTGTTCGGGGATGATCAACAGATACTGGCCGAGATAGCCGTTGGCGGCGTACCCCACGACCGGGCCGCGTGCGATGTCGTAGAGGTCGGCGAGCTTCAGGCCGCGTCCGGTGATCTCGGTGCCGTAGCGTTGTGCCCACTCCGGGCCCAGCCGTTCGGCCAGCGCTGCGATCAGTGTGGTCCTGCTGTCGAAGCTGCGTCCGGCCGTGGTCTGTATCGCCTCCTGCACGCCGGCTTCGACGCCGCGCGCGGACAGCAGATCGGCCAGTTGTGGCTTCAGCTGATAGCGCTCCCATGCTGGAATCCGCCACCACAGAAGTCCCACATCGGGCGAGCGTGCACTCTCAGCGGTCAGCAGCGCCACCGACCGCGCGCTCATCAGGCGCGTTCCATCCGGCGCCACACCGTCATCCAGCAGCAGTTGCCCGATGGCCGCCAGATCGTCCGCACGCAATGACAGGCCGGCCATGCCCAGCGGAGTGCCGGCCTCGTCCTTCATCCACGTGTAGTGGGTGATGCCCAGCGGCTTGAACAGGCGCGCGTCCAGATACGCATCCAGCGGCTGGCCGGCCAGCCGCTGCACGATCCCCGGCAGAAGGTTGGTGGCCTTGTTGTTGTACGAGAAGGTGCTGCCCGGCGCGTGGCTCAGTTCCGCAGCCAGGGCCAGCTTCACCAGGTCCGGCGCACCTTCCAGCTCCTCGCCGGCATTGGCCACGTTCTGCAGGCCCGAGGTATGGTCCAGCAGCATGCGCACGGTGATGGCCCGCTTCTGGCCCTGCTTCCACTCGGGGTAGAGGTGGCTGACCGGTTCGTCGATCGAGGCCAGCTTGCCGTCGTCGAGCAGCAGGCCGATGGCCAGCGCCATCACCGACTTGGTGGCTGACATCAGATGGACGGCATCCGCTCCACCGGCCGGCGTCAACTCAAGTAGGGTTTTCCCATCGTGCCTGACCAGCACCGCATCGGAGTGCGCGGTGCGCGCGTTGCGCTCGATCGTGCGAAGCGCATCGTCAGCGGGGGTTGCAAGGGCAGTCAACGGGATCAGCAGCGCCAGCCCGAGGATGCGGGAGAAACGGTATGCGGATGTCATGAGGGCCTCATTCGGTGAACGCGATTCCAGCATGACTACAACTGTAGTCATGCTGCAGTGCCTGAAGTCATGCCGGCGTCTGCGCGACGCAATCATCACGGCGGGACACGCATAACTCGCCAACCCGACACCCGCCGTGGTGCCCCTGGATTGACGAATCGCCGCCGTGACCGCACAGCCCGCTGCCCCCGATATTGCTGCTCGCGCAGAGCACGGTCTGGATGGACTGAACTTCCTCCTCGCCGACGTCCGCGACGGCCTCGGGCCCTATCTCGCGATCTACCTGTTGGCCGTGCACCACTGGCAACCGGCCAGCATCGGGGCAGTAATGACCGTGTCAGCGGTGGTCGGCCTGCTGACCCAGACCCCGGCCGGTGCATTGATGGACCGCATCGACGCAAAGCGTGCGGCGCTTGCACTGGCCGCGATACTGGTCACCGGCGCCTGCCTGCTGCTGCCGTGGATGGATTCGTTCACGCTGATCGCGTTGACCCAGGCGCTCAGTGCCATGGCCGCTACGGTCATCGCGCCGGCCATTGCGGCCATCTCGCTGGGCGTCGGCGGTCCCCGCGCATTCGCCCGCCGGATGGGACGCAATGAAACCTTCAACCACGCCGGTAATGCAGCGGCCGCACTGCTGGCCGGCGCCTTGGCATATCTGTGGGGCCCGGTGGTGGTATTCCCGCTGATGGCAGTGCTGACCGTGGCCAGCCTGGCGGCACTGCGTTCGATTCCGGCGCAGGCGATAGACAACCAGCGCGCACGTGGCATGGACGCTGCCACCGACACCGATCACACGCCCGCGTCGGCATGGCTGCTGCTGCATGATCGCAACCTGCTGGTGCTGGCCGCATGCTGCGCACTGTTCCATCTGGCCAATGCCGCAATGCTGCCGCTGGTGGGCCAGAAACTGGCGCTGAGCACTCCCGCCCTGGCCACTACGATGACGGCGGGCTGCATCGTGGCCGCGCAACTGGTGATGATCCCGATGGCATGGCTGGTCGGGGCGCGTGCCGACACATGGGGACGGCGCCCACTGCTGCTGGCAGGCTTCCTGATCCTGCCGATCCGCGCGGCGCTGTACCCGTTGTCCGATGCACCCGCATGGCTGCTGGGCGTGCAATTGTTGGATGGTGTGGGCGCGGGCCTGTTCGGCGCGCTGCTGCCGGTGATCGTCAGCGATCTGACCGAGGGCACCGGCCGCTTCAATGTCACGCTCGGCGCCGTCTCCACCGTGTTCGGCGTGGGGGCAGCATTCAGTCCGGGCCTGGCAGGCCTGGTGGTGCAGTTCGCAGGGTATGATGCCGCCTTCCTGGCACTTGCCGTGATTGCAGCGGGCGCGTTCCTGCTGGCGATGCGCGTACCGGAGACGGGCCGCGCATCCGCGCGTCGGCGCAACTGAGACCTCCTCCTGCATGCTCACTTCTTCTTCCCTCATCATCTGGGCCGCCGTCGCCATTGCCACCGCCGGCCTGCTGTTCCGGCCGTTGCGCATTCCGGAATACGTGTGGGCGCTGGCGGCTGCCGCGTTGCTGACACTCAGCGGCGCGGTGTCAGCGGCCACGGCATGGGGCGCGGTGGCCGAGGGCCGCGACGTCTACCTGTTCCTGGTCGGCATGATGGCGCTGGCCGAACTGGCCCGGCGCGAAGGCCTGTTCGACTGGCTGGCGCTGTATGCAGTCCGGCATGCCGGCGGCTCGGGGCGGCGCCTGTTCGACCTGGTGTTCCTGGTCGGTACGCTGGTGACCGTGTTCCTGTCCAACGATGCGACGGCGGTGGTGCTGACGCCGGCCGTCTACGCCGCCTGCAAGGCGGCGCGCGCCAATCCCCTGCCCTACCTGTTCGTCTGCGCGTTCATCGCCAATGCGGCCAGCTTCGTGCTGCCGATCTCCAATCCGGCCAACCTGGTGGTGTACGGCGCGCATATGCCGCCCTTGCTGCAGTGGCTGGGGCAGTTCGCGCTGCCTTCGCTGGCGGCGATCGGTGCCACCTACCTGGTGCTGCGCTGGGTGCATCGACGCGAGATAGCGCAACCGCTGGTGGCGGCGCCCGAGCACCGGCCGCTGTCCGAGGGCGGTCGCTTGAGCGCGTGGGGCGTTCTGTTCACGGGCAGCGTACTGCTGCTGACCTCCGCCCTGAACGGCCCACTCGGCCTGGCCACGTTCTGCGCCGGTGCGCTGAGCGTGGCGGTGGTGGCCATCCGCCAACGCAGCAGCCCGCTGCCGCTGCTGCGGCACGTGTCCTGGGGCGTGTTGCCGCTGGTGGCCGGACTGTTCGTGCTGGTGGAAGCGGTGGCGCAGACCGGGGTCATCCAGGCGGGGGCCGACGCGCTGCAGGCGGTGGCACAGTCATCGCCACGCCAGGCTGGCTGGCTGGCCGGTGGTGCCGCCGCCGTGCTCAGCAACCTGGCCAACAACCTGCCGGTCGGACTGGCGGCGGGCTCGCTGGGCCAGATGGCCGAGCTGCCCGCACAGACGCGCGCAGCCCTGTTGGTGGGCGTGGACCTGGGCCCGAACCTGTCGGTGACCGGCTCGCTGGCCACGATGCTGTGGCTGGTGGCGCTGCGCCGCGAAGGTGAGCATGTCAGCGCGCTCGACTTCCTGCGCGTGGGCGTGCTGGTGATGCCGCCGGCGTTGATCGGCGCGCTGTTGCTGCTGTAGCCGGTAGGCGCGTCTATCGGGTCGAGCGGGCGGCGATTCTTTCGACCAGGGTATCGACAGCCGCTTCCATGGCGCGTGCCGTCTGCTCGCCACTCTGGTTGGTGATGACGAAGATGCCCAGATCGTGCTTCGGCATTATGTAGATATAGCACTGCGAGCGCGGCACGCCGCCGTGGTGGGCGTAGTAGGTGCCCTTCAGGCGATCGCCGGAAACGATGTTCCAGAAGTAGCCGACGCTGAACGTATCGTCGAACCTGGCCAGCGGTCGATGCGACTCCTTGACCACGGGCCCGTTGGCCAGCTGCCATTGAAGGTAGTTCAGCATGTCCGGAGCGGTCGCTTTCACATTGCCGGAGGCGCCCCATGGCAACTCGGGCATGGGCGTGGTCGGCACCGGGTTGTCGCTGTGGTAGCCAACCGCCAGCCGCGGCGCTTCGGCATCGCCCAGCACGATCCTGACCCCGTCCATTGCCGCCGCGTCACCGAAGAAGCCACGCAGCAGCGACTCGTAGCCGCCCGGGTAGACCCGTTCCAGAATGTGCGCAGTCAGCTGCGATCCAGCGCTGGAGTACGCGTACTCCTTGCCGGGCATCCGTGGAATCTGCACGGTGTGCAGATCCCTGAGGAAATCCGTCTTGCCGTAGCCTGCGTAGAGGGTATTGAGCGCCGCCGGCGTGCGGTGCTCGGTGAAGTCCTCCAGCACCGTGTTGGCACGCTCCGGCAGCATGTTCGGCAGGCCACTGGTGTGCGTCAGCAGATGGCGGACGCGGATGGGTTCGCCCTGGAACTGCAGGTTCGGATAGTTGCCCGGAAGGTAGGAGCGAACGTCGTCGTCCAATCCCAACCGGCCTTCCAGCACCGCATTGGCGACCAGCGTGCCAGCCAGGGTCTTGCTGAGCGAGCCAATCTCGTAGAGCGTGGCATCGGTCGGTGGACCCGCTTTGCCGGCCACCATGTCACCTCGATGGCGGATGAAGGACTGACCCCGGTACACCACGGCGATGGATGCCGAGTGCAGCAACGGCTGTTCGATCAGGGTCTGTGCCACCGCATCGATGTCCGCGCCAAGATTCCCTGCCGGCGCGTTGGCGCCGGTGCAACCCACGCCCAGCAGCGCGGCGGACAGGGCGAAGGCATGCAGCCAGCACCTGCTGCGAACAGTCATTGAAGTGGCGTCCATGCGTGGGCGAAGGTGGAAGCGAGGGAACGGGGGGCTCACCATAGCCGATCGCCTGCAACCGCTGGAGGTGCCATCCGACACCTCCAGCACCGTTCAACCCGCGCTGCATTGCCGCAGGCTTTGCACTACCCTCTTCTTCAACGCTGGTAATCCTTCAGGAACAGCCAGGTAATCAACGTGGCGTCCGGGCCCTTCGGATCGGTGAACGGCAAGCCGGACTGGCTGCCACTCCAGGCATGCCCCATGCCCTGCACCACGTAGTGCTGCGCCAGCGTGCGCCCGCCATAGGTGTAGGTGTCGACCGTGTACGCGCGCCCGCCCGGTACCTGGCCGTGATGGGTGCTGGTCGGCACATACTTCACCGAGTCATTGTCCTGGCCGTCATCGGCCAGATCGTTGGTCTGCAGGAACTGGCGCACGGCCTGCTGGCCGTTCACCGGGTTGACGGTGAGATCGGCGCTGCCATGGAACACCAGTAGCGGCAGCGGTCGCGGCGACGGCGATCCGGAACACTGCCAGGCCAGCCGGCCGTTGCTGTCGGGCGAGTAGATGCTGCCTGCCAGCAGTGCATAGGCGCTGCCGGAAATCGTGGTCGCGCCCTTGAACATGCCGCCGGAATGGATGGCACCGGCGGCAAACACGTCCGAGTAGCAGGCCAGCATGATCGAGGTCATCGCACCGCCGGCGGAAATGCCGGTGACGTAGACGCGGTGCGGATCAACGCTGTAGCCCGCCTTCACCTTTTCCACGATGCCGGCCAGGATCGCCGCTTCGCCGCTGTCGCGCGCCTGGTTGATCGGCAGCTGCCAGTTCCAGCAACGCGCCGGGTTGGCGGTGACGTTCTGTCGTGGGTACACCACGATGAAGCCCTCGGTATCGGCCACATCGTTGAAGCCCGAGGCCTCGCCCATCAGGTTCGGCCCGGTCACGCAGCCGTGCAGCACCAGCAGCAGCGGAAGCGGCTGGGCGTCGTCGTAGCCGGCAGGTACCCAGACCTGGTACTCGCGGGCGCCGAACAGATTGCCGTACAGGCCGATGTCCCAATGTCCGGCCGGGCCTGCAGCGGAAGCGCTGCCCGCTGCCAGGCAGAGGCACAGCATCAGCAGCACCCGCTTGATCGAATCGATTGTGGAGTTCATGACCAGATCCTCCTGCGTGGGTCGTGGATGAAGGCGTACCGGGGAGCGTTCCCGGCTGGGGGCGCCCCCAGTATCCGCATCCCATGGCCACTGCCGACTGGACCTAGGTCCACTCGCTGGCGGCGGATGACACCGCTAGCCTTGGCTGCAGGGATGGCAAGGGGCCATCAATACGGACATGCCTGGGGGAGGAGTGGATGAAGCGGAACGGTTTGAGTCTCATGATCGGCGCATGGCTGGCCGCAGGGCCGGTACTGGCACAGGAAGCGCCGCCGGCCGGCCGGTCCGCCTCGCCGACCAACCTGGACAGCATCAAGGTCACCGCCCGCAAGCGCGAGGAAACCCTGCAGGAAGTGCCGGTGGCGGTCACCGCCTTTACTTCCGAAGCGCTGGACAGGATGAATGTCCAGGACATCAGCGACCTGGATGCGCAGGTGCCCAACCTCACCATCTACGCCGCGCGCGGCGCCAGCAGCACGGTCACCGCCTATATCCGCGGCATCGGCCAGTCCGACCCGACCTGGGGCGCCGACCCGGGCGTGGGCATCTATCTGGATGACGTCTACATCGCGCGCCCGCAGGGCGCCCTGCTGGACGTATTCGATGTCTCGCGCATCGAGGTGCTGCGCGGCCCGCAGGGCACGCTGTACGGCAAGAACACCATCGGCGGCGCGATCAAGTACATCTCGCGCGGCCTGCCCACCCAGACCGAGGGCTTCGCCCAGATCACCGTGGGCAACTACAGCCAGCTCGATGCCAAGGCGGCCATCGGCGGCCCGATCGGCGGCGCCGACAGCGGCCTGCGCGCGCGCGTGGCGGTGGCCAGCATGAATCACGATGGCTTTGGCGAAAACACCGTCAATGGCCAACCGGTCAGCGACAAGCAGGTCAACGCGGCACGCCTGAATCTTGGCGCCTATGCGGGCGACGACTTCGACGTGCAGTTCGCACTGGACTGGATCGACGACCAGTCCGGCATGCGTGGCTCGAAGATGCTGGCGCCGAACCCGTTCCTGCGCCCCTACCCGCCGATGGACAGCCGCTACGACATCCGATCGGGAATGCGCAACCTCAACAACGTGGAGACCAAGGGCGCTTCGGCCACGGTGAACTGGCGGCCGAACGAGGACATCGCAGTGAAGTACGTGGTGGCCAAGCGCGAATCGGACAGCGAGGCCAACATCGACTTCGACACCACGCCGGTCAAGCTGGCCGACGTGAGCGGCACCTACAACGACAACCAGGTCAGCAACGAAGTGCAGCTGAACTACGATGCGGGCGGCCGCGTGCGCGGCGTGGTTGGCCTGTATCAGTTCAGTGGCGAGGCCGGCGGCCAGATCCAGAACAACTACTTCAGCGCGCAGTTCGCCGACAACCAGGGCAAGGTGCTGACAGACAGCATCGCGCTGTATGCGGACTGGACCTTCGACCTGACCAGCAGGCTCAAGCTGGACGTCGGCGCCCGCTACACCGACGAGGACAAGCGCGCGATCGTGCTCAACCGCCTCTATGCAGACCCGGGCTTCAGCCGGCCGGTGGCGGTGACCGCGGATTTCGACAAGAAGACCAACTTCACGAACGTCTCGCCCAAGGTCTCGCTGGACTACCAGATTACCCCGGACATCATGGTCTACGGCCTGGCCACGCGCGGCTTCAAGTCCGGTGGCTACAACATCCGCGCCAACGCGGTGGCGGTGCCGCGCTCGGCCGAGCCGTTCGACGACGAGACCGTGGACAGCTACGAGATTGGCAGCAAGATGGCCTTCCTCGATCAGCGCCTGTTCCTGAACCTGTCGGCCTTCTACAACAAGTACAAGGACATCCAGCTGTCGGTGTTCACCGGCCTGGATACCAATGGCGATGGCATCGATGATTCCTTCTTCGGCGACTTCACCAATGCCGGCGCCGGTACCGTCAAGGGCCTGGAGGTCGAGTACCAGTACCTGCCCACCCAGCACTGGCTGATTTCAGGCAACCTGGCCTGGCTGGACACGAAGTACGACGAGTACATGGACCGCGGCATCAACGTGGCCCGGCAGATGAAGTTCACCAATGCGCCGGAATTCTCCGGTGCGTTGAACGTGGAATACCGCACCGAGCTGGCCAACGGCAGCAACCTGTCGGCACGGGTGAGCTACAGCTACCAGAGCGAAGTGTGGCCGACCACCGATCTGAGCCCGGTGATCCGCCAGGACGGCTACGGGCTGCTCAATGCCGGTGTGATCTGGCGTCTGGATGATGCCTGGACCTTCTCGCTGCAGGGCACCAACCTGACCGACAAGGAGTACCGCACCACCGGCTACAACATCCCGGCGGTCGGCACGCTGATTGGCTTCTACGGCCCGCCACGCCAATATAGCCTCAGCGTCCGTTACGATTTCTAGAGCATCCGATACGATTTCCAGGAAGCCCCGTGCATGATGCAGTCTTACGTAGATCTGTACTGGAACAGCGACGATGGCCTGCGCCTGCACGCGCGTGACCATGCATCGGATACCGGGCAGGCGGCCCGCGGCACGGTGGTCTGCATCCCCGGCCTGACCCGCAATGGTGCCGATTTCGATGCGCTCGCCGGCATCCTCACTGCCGTGGGCTGGCGCGTGATCGCGGTTGACCTGCGTGGCCGCGCCGGATCAGAACGTGCGCATGATCCGTCCAGCTACAACCCGCGCACCTACGCAGATGACATGGTGGCGCTGCTGCGCGCGCAGAACATCGACAAGGCGGTGTTCATCGGCACCTCGCTGGGCGTGCTGGTGACCATCACCCTCGCCTCGCGCGCACCGCAGCTGATTTCCGCAGCGGTGCTGAACGACGCCGGCCCGAAAGTGCCGCGCGAAGCGCTGGCGCGGATTGGCAAGTACGCCGGCAAGCCGGTGCCGCCGATGGACCTGGAGCAGGCCACGGCCTATGTGGCGTCGATCGGCAAGGCCGCGTTTCCGCGCTTCAGCACCGAAGACTGGCGGGCGATGGCGGTGCGCACCTTCCGCCCGCGCAGCGATGGGCTGCTGGAACTGGACTACGACCCGGCGGTGATCCGCACCACCCGCCCCTGGCTGTTGTGGCTGCTGCGCCCCGTGCTGTGGCGCGCAGTACGCGGGCTGACCGCACGGGTGCCGGTGCTGGTGGTGCGCGGTGCGCTGTCCGATATCCTGCCGGCCGATGTTGCCCGGCAGATGGCGGCGACATCGGAGCGTGCCCGCCTGGTCGAAGTGCCCGACGTCGGCCATGCACCGATGTTGTCCGAGCCGGAAGCACGCGATGCGATCCTGGCCCTGCTGGAGCGTGTGCGGTGAGCAGCGGCCCTGTGGCGGACGCGCTGCCCAGTGCGCTGCAGGCCCTGCAGCGGTGGGCCGCGGAGGAACGCGTGGGCGCCGGCATGCGCATCACGCAGGCAACGATCGACGCCTTCGCCGACGCCACCGGCGACCAAAACTGGATCCACGTCGATCCGCGGCGCGCACAGGCGCAGTTGCCCGGTGGGCGCACCATCGCGCACGGTTTCCTGCTGCTCTCGCTCACCGTGCAGGACGACGTGGCGGCCTTGGCCGGATTCCCCGGTATCGCCCATGTACTCAATTACGGCCTGAACAAGGTCCGCTTCCTGGCGCCGGTACCCAGCGGCACCGAGGTACGGGTGCGCTCGCAGCTGGTATCGCTGGATGCGCGACAGCCGGGTCAGTGGCTGCTCACCCAGCGCAAGGCCGTCGAACGCGTTGACGATGGCGAGCTGGCACTGGTTGCTGAGCAGCTGTCATTGATCGTGCTTGCCCCGTAGCACCCGCCTGCCCGGCTCCCTGCCTACACTGGAGCGATGTTGACGCCTACTGTCGTCCTGTTCGCCTGTATTGCGTGGACCGTACTGCTGTTTGGCGTGGCCCTCTGGGGCGAGCGCCAGGGGCACCGGCTGGCGCGCGCGTGGCCGGCCATCTATGCGCTGTCGCTGGCGGTGCACTGCACCGCATGGACCTACTACGGCGCCGCTTCGCAGGGCCTGCAATGGGGCTTTCCGATTCCACCGACCCTGGCCGGGATGGCGCTGATCTTCGCCTTCGGCCTGCCCTTCCTGATGCGGCTGGGGCGCCTGGCCAAGCAGCACAACAGTGCCACCATCGCCGACCTGGTGGTGGCCCGGCTGCGCGCAGATCGCGGCCTCGGCTTCACCATCACCCTGGTTGCTCTGTTCGGCATCATTCCCTACATCGCGCTGCAGCTGAAAGCCGTCAGCCAGGGACTGGGGGCATTGCTTGGCGATCGCTTCGCACCGGCCGGCGCGCACCTGGACATGTCGTTCTGGTTCGCGTTGACGATGGCGGCCTTCACCCTGCTGTTCGGCGCGCGCAAGGCGTCGGCCACCGAACCGAACCGTGGCATCGTGGTCGCACTGGGCCTGGAATCACTGTTGAAGCTGGCGGCGCTGCTGGCCATCGGCCTGTATGCGGCATTGTCGGTGCACCGGTCCGGCATGCCGTTGCTGGACAGGATGGCGCAGCTGCCGCCACCGGCCATCGTCCCGGACTACCTCACCATGGTCGCGTTGGGTGCGATCTCGGCCTTCACCCTGCCCCACCAGTTCCATGTCGGGGTGGTGGAACTGCGCCAGAGCTCGGACCTGAAAACGGCGCGCTGGATGTTTCCGGTCTATCTGCTGCTGATCGGCCTGCCCTCGGTGCCGATGGCACTGTCCGGAGCCGCGCAGCTGCCGGCGTCGGTGACGCCCGACCTGTACGTGCTGGCCTTGCCGCAGGCCGGTGGCCACCATCTGTTGGCACTGCTGGCCTACCTGGGCAGCCTGAGCGCGGCAACCGGCATGATGATCCTGTCCGGGCTGACCCTGTCGATCATGCTTGGCAACCACGGCTTCGGTTCGCGCCTGATCAGTGGCTTCGAGGGCGGCGTGGCGCATGCCGACCTGCGTCCGCGCGTGCTGGCGTTCCGCCGTGCCGGCATCCTTGCCGTGTTCCTGATGTCGTGGCTGTACAGCCGCGCGATGAGCGATACCGAGGCGCTCAGTGATTTCGGCCTGATGTCCTTCACCGCGCTCTCGCAGCTGGCGCCGGCGGTGGTGCTGGCGGTGTACCGCCCACGCACGCCCTCCCCGGCCATCGTCGCGGGCATCGTGCTGGGTTCGCTGGCCTGGTTGTGGCTGGTACTGCTGCCGATGGTGCTCCCTGCGCCGGCCGCCAGCGCCGAGGGCCTGCACTGGCTGACGGTGGTCTCGCTGCGGATGCAGCCCGGCCACATCGCCATCAGCATGGGCGCAAGCCTGGCGGTCAACCTGCTCACCGTCGCCCTGGTATCGCGGGCCGTGCGCCCTTCGCTGCCACGTCGGCGCGACGCAGTGGCGGCTGCCACGCTGCGGAAGACCGCCGGCCGCTTCCTCGGCCAGGAGCGTGCGCGCCAGTTGCTGGCAGGAGATGCGGGGCAGTTGCTGGATGACGACCGGGTCACTGCCGTCGAACGCGAGCTGACCGCCGTGGTCGGCGCCGGCATGGCGCGCCTACTGGTCGAGGCCGCACGCGACGGCGGCGCCGCGCCGCTGGACGCGGTGACCCGTGCCGTCGGCGAAGCGACCCAGGTACTGCGCTTCAACCAGCGCCTGCTGGAAGCGGCGCTGGAAAACATGAGCCAGGGCATCAGCGTGGTTGACGCGCAGCTGCAGCTGGTGGCCTGGAACAGCCGTTACGCCGCGCTGTTCCGGTTTCCGCCGGAACTGCTGCAGGTCGGGCAGCCGGTGGTCAACCTCACCGCCTGGGCACTGGCGCAGCTGAAGATCGGCGAGGGCCCCGCTGACTCTCCGCAGCAGGCCCTGCAGCGTCGCGTCGCGCACATGCAGCGCGGCACCCCGCATCTCTCCGAGCGGGTCTTCCCGGACAACACCATCGTCGAGATACGCGGCAACCCGATGCCCGGTGGCGGCTACGTAGCCACCTTCACCGATGTCACCGCGTTCCGCCGCGCCGAGGATGCACTGAAGCGCAGCAACGAAACACTGGAGCGGCGCGTGCAGGACCGTACCGCCCGGCTGCAGCAGGCGGTACAGGATGCCGAGCGCGCGAACGCAGCCAAAACCCGCTTCCTCACGGCCGTTGGCCACGATCTGATCCAGCCCCTGCACGCCGCACAGCTGCTGACCGATGCCATGTCGCAGCACATCGAATCCGTCTTTCTGGACAGTTTCCTGCGCCAGATCCGAGGTGCGCTGGATTCCACCGATGACCTGCTGTCCGGCCTGCTGGACATCTCCCGACTGGAAGCGGGCGGGCTGGTGGCCGATCCGCGCCCGTTCGCACTTTCAACCGTGCTGGACCCGCTGGCGCAGGAATTTGCGGTACTGGCAGCGGCGCGCGGCCTGCAGTTCCGGTACCTGCGCACCCACGCCTGGGTGCATAGCGATCCGCTGCTGCTGCGCCGCGTGCTGCAGAACTTCCTGGCCAATGCCATCCGCTACACCCGCCACGGCGGCGTTCTGCTGGGCGTGCGTCGCCACGGCCAATGCCTGTCCATCGGTGTGCACGACACCGGGCCCGGCATCGCAGCCGAGCAGCAGGCGGTGGTATTCGAGGAATTCCATCGGGTGGACCGCAGCAATGGCCAGGGCCTGGGGTTGGGGCTGACCATCGCGCAACGCATCGCGGCCCTGCTGCACGCACCGTTGCAGTTGCGCAGCGTAGTCAATCGCGGTTCGGTGTTCTCGGTCAGCGTGGCGCGCAGTGCAGCACCGGTGGCACCGCGGATCGAACCGCCGGCCAACGCCGGCAGCACCCTCAGGGGCACCCGTGTGCTGGTGGTCGACAACGATGCCGACGCCTTGGCGGCAATACAGCAGCTGCTGCTGTCCTGGGGCTGCGATGTCATCGCCCTGCACGGCGCCGAAGGCATCGATGCGTCGGCGCACGATGCGGCACTGTGGCTGTTCGACTACCACCTCGATGACGGCGATACCGGCGTGGCACTGTTCACGCGCCTGGCTACAGCGCACGGGCCACGGCCCACGGTGATCCTCAGTGCCGACACCGGCGCCGAGACCCGTGAGGCGGTGCGCGGCGCGGGGCTGTCATTGCTGAGCAAGCCCTTCAAGCCACTGGCGCTGCGCTGGGCGATCAACCACCTGCTGGCCTCTGCCGCAGCGACAGCGCCCTGAGCGGTCAGCGCTCTGCTGCGTCTTCAATCTGCCGGGAGGGGTCGGCCAGGCTCATTTCATGCAGCACGCGGATCGCCTGCGCCCGATTGCGGACTCCCAGCCGCTCCATGATGCGTGTCATGTGGGCCTTCACCGTGCGCAACTGCACCCCGAGCCGGTCGGCAATCTGCTTGTTGAGCAGGCCTTCGGCCACCAGGCTCAGTACCCGGTACTGATGCGCCGACAGGCTCGCCAGGCGCGCGGCCAGGTCGGCATCCTTGCTGAACGCCGCTACCCGGGCCACCGGTTCGCGCAGCAGTGAAGGTATCCAGCGTTCGCCTTCCAGCACGGACTGCAGCGCAGACTGCAGTTCGTTCAGGCCTGAACTCTTGGGCAGATAGCCGGCGGCGCCGAGGTCGATGGCACGGCGGATCACCTGCGGCTCTTCATTGGCCGAAACGATGATGATCGCCAGCCCCGGCTGCAACGCGCGCAGCGTGGCCAGTCCGGCCAGGCCGTGGTTGCCCGGCATGTGCAGGTCCAGCAGCATCAGGTCGATCGGCTGGCGCTCGAGCACGTCAAGCACGCCGTCCAGTGAATCGGCTTCACTGATCTGCAGGTCGGCCACCGCCTCTTCGGCCGCACGATGCAGGGCCGCGCGGAACAAGGGGTGATCGTCGGCGATGAGCAGGGTTGGCATGTGCAGGCGAGAGTAGCAAATCGCCCCGCCGCGGGGAGGCGTACCTAGGTACGCTGGCGCCGCGTGGGCGCGCGGCTAGTGTGGCGGTATGAAGGGCGGCCACCGATACGTCGTCCACGAGGACACCCCATGTCATTCCCCGCTGCTGCCGGCGCCTCCACCTGTCCGCTGCTGATCAAGCAGCTGCTGCACACGCCACTGGCGGTGAACCCAGGCCAGGAGATCGTCTATGGCGATTCGGTCCGCTTCGACTACCGGACGCTGCAGGCGCGCATCGGCCGGCTGGCCGGGTTGTTGACCTCGCTCGGGGTCAGGCACGGCGATACCGTGGCGGTGATGGACTGGGACAGCAACCGCTACCTGGAGGCCTACTTCGCCGTGCCGATGATCGGCGCGGTGCTGATGATGGTGAACGTGCGCCTGGCCCCCGAACAGATCGCCTACACGCTCAACCACAGCGGCGCGCGGGTACTCCTCGCCCATCGCGAGTTCCTGCCGATACTGGACGGCATTGACGAGCAGCTGCCGGATCTGCGCACGCGCATCCTGCTGGAGGATGTCGTCGGCCCATTGCCGGAGGGTTTCGTGACCGAATACGAGGCTGGCCTGCGCGCCGCCCCTGCAGTCACGCAGTTCCCGGACTTCGATGAGAACACCCGTGCCACGATGTTCTACACCACCGGGACCACCGGCCTGCCCAAGGGCGTCCATTTCAGCCACCGGCAACTGGTCCTGCATTCGCTGACCGGCATGGCCGCGCTGGGCAGTGCAGCCACCCAGGGGCGCCTGCATCGCGGTGATGTCTACATGCCGATTACTCCCATGTTCCATGTGCATGCCTGGGGCCTGCCCTATGTGGCCACACTGCTGGGCATCAAGCAGGTGTACCCGGGGCGCTACCTGCCTGCCAACCTGCTGGCACTGATCGCGCGCGAGAAGGTGACCTTCTCGCACTGCGTACCGACCATCCTGCACATGCTGCTGGAGCATCCCGCTGCAGCGGACACCGATCTGGCCCACTGGAAGGTGATCATCGGTGGGGCGGCCCTGCCGCGTGCACTGGCGCAACGGGCACTGGCACGCGGCATCGACATCTTCGGTGGTTATGGCATGTCGGAGACCTGCCCGCTGCTGACCGTCGCCCAGATCGATGCCGAGGCCGTGACCGATGCGGATGAGGTTCTCTCGCTGCGCACCAAGGCCGGCATACCGGTGCCGCTGGTCGAGCTGCGCATCGTCGACCCCGACATGAACGAGGTTGCCCACGACGGCATTGCCACCGGCGAGGTGGTGGTACGCGCGCCCTGGCTTACCGAAGGCTACCTGCACGATCCGGCGGCGTCCGAGGCGCTGTGGGCGGGCGGCTACCTGCATACCGGGGACATCGGCAACATCGACGGAGGCGGCTACCTGCGCGTGACCGACCGCATCAAGGACGTGATCAAGACCGGCGGCGAGTGGATCTCGTCGCTGGCACTGGAAGACATCATCGCGCTGCATCCGGCGGTCAGCGAAGTGGCGGTTATCGGAATCGCAGATACGAAATGGGGCGAGCGGCCGCTGCCGCTGGTGGTCAGGCAGCCGGGCAGTGACGTGACCGAGGCCGAGATCATCGAACTGATCGCCGCCCGCAGCCGCGCAGGCGACATCTCACGCTATGCGATTCCGGAACGCGTCAGTTTCGTGGATTCCATCGAGCGCACCAGCGTGGGCAAGATCAACAAGAAGAAGCTGCGCGGGATGCATGACCGCGGTGCAGAAGCCAACGCGGGCTGACGCCATGAACCGCCGGGATCAGAATGGATCTGCTGCCTCGACGCGATCATGCGAAACAACTGAGGTGAGCTGCTGTATCCCGGCGAGGAACACCTCTGTGAAGCCGGCAGCGTGCAGTGACGGGTCCGTGAATGCCATGCCATCCACGGCCATCGCCTTGAAGCTCGCCGCAAGGTCCCGGTGCATCTCGGCGTGACGCGGCAGATAGGGCACGTAGTGCTTGCGGAGCACTGTCAGCGGTGCGTTCGGGAGCACAATGACTGAAAGTTCGCGATGGGCCATCACTTCCAACAGGAACGTGGGAGTGCCTGCGCTGCCATAGCGCGCGTACTGCTTGGCAAGGTCGGAATCCGTGGAAAACCACATGCCGTGCGCGATCTCGGACAGTGGCGTGCCGGGCGCGAATGCACCGCCATGGAAAAGTGGCAGCGACGATGGCAGTGTCGTCTTCGGGAACGCGGACAACAGCGTCACCAGGTCGTTGGGGGACGCCGGGATGTTCATCGGGATTGTACCTTCTTCATGCGGGAGTCTTCGGCCAGCGCCGCGGGGATCTGTCCAGGCGCCGGCGCGTCCTGTCATTCTGCAACGCCTTGATCCTTGCCTGCTGCCCTCGTGTCCAGGTACTCCTGTCGACCGCTGTCACCCGGCCCGCCATCTTCCCGCTCGACCAGTGTCCGAACCGCCGGAGCGTGCCAGGGATCTGTCACCACCCTTGCGTGCGTGAAACCATGGTCAATCAGCGCATACAGGCGATGTCTGCCGTCCATCACACGGATCCGCCCCTCCCGGAAGATCAACCAGGGGGTATAGATTTCCTCTCCGGCCGCCAGCGTAGAAACGGCCCGTTCGTACTTCCAGGGTTTGAATGTTTCGTCGTCTCGATGCGCCTTCGTATCAGCCCAAAGGGAATCCCCGCGCAGGGCCTCCCGCAGCCGCGCGAGGCTGACCAGCAGGTACACCGGGCTTTCGCCAGATGCCGGGTCATCCCTGTAGCACTGATACTCCTTGCGATCAGCCTGGATATCGCACTCAAACTGGAACTCGCTCAGCTTCATGATCTTCAAGGACATCCTTCTCCAGTGAATGCACCACTATCGGCCGCAGTGCGGTGATCTTGAGGCTGCGCGGTAGGGGGATCCGGCCTCGCGCTGTACCCGAAAGGCCGTCCGTCATCCGTCAATGAGTGAAACCGTCGCGCGCGGCCGCATCGCCCAGTATCCATGCCTCAAGTGAAGCGGTATCGCGCATGTCACCTTCATAGCGGCGATCCGGTGCGTGAGGCTCGTTCGAACCGCGCACCCGCCCACGGAACACCTTCATCGGTACCGAGATCCGGGCCAGCCCGCTGGGCAGCATGTCCGGCCTCACATCCATGTACAGGCTGTCGGCCGAGGTCTCGACACCCACCTGCACCGCACCCAGGCGCTTCCACAGGTCCAGCGCATCCAGGCAGGCGGAACCACAGGCGGCATCGGCCACGATCACCACCCTGCCCGCGCGCACGGGTACGACGGGCGCGGACGCCGGCGCCGCACTCGCCTTGGGCTCCGGCGGCTCACGCCACAGGGCTTCCCCCCGCTCGCGTGCCTGTGCCATTCCCTGCGTCACGGTTTCCAGCATGCGCAGCAGCTCCGGCGATGCATCGGGCGCCTGTTCCAGCTTCTGCAGGAAGCCGCGCAGCTGCGCGATGTTGGCATCCGACGTCCGCCATTCCACCCAGCTGTGGTCCGGCAACGCATCCACGGCAGCACGCCCCCATATCAATCGCGCCAGTTCGATGCTCCACTGCGACGCGCCACCGGTGTTGCCGCGAACATCCAGCACCACCAGCGGCGCCTGTTGCAGCGGTTCGGGCACCCGCGCAAGCGCTCCAAGCAGCGCTGTCAGTTCCTTGAAATTCTGCGCCGCCGGATCGGCATTGAAGCTGCTGGTGGTGATCCAGTAGCCGCCCCCGGGCAGGGCGTGCCAACCGTTGGCCGGCCGGAAACTGCGGCGGGTGTCGGCCAGCCGCTGCGTGCGCTGCGCTGGATCGAGCGGCGCCCATTGCAGCGCATACGCCGTCTCACGCCCATCGGCGCGGAACACGCAGCGGCGCGGCGTGGGCAGGAAGGGGTTACCCTGCTCCAGCAGTACTTCGCCACCACCCTGGATGCGGCTGGACTGCAGGTTCCAGCGCCCACTGAAGTCGCCCACCCGACGCGCGGCAAGCGTCGCCGCATCGACGCCGTCACAGGACAACAGTTGTGCACCCAACGGCGGATGGCCTGGGCCATCGTCCACGCTCATCACCACCTGCACGTCGCCGTCGAAGCCGGTCAGGAAGCCCGGCCACCGCGTCGGCAGCTCCGGCGCAGCGGCACGCGCATTGAGGCTGACATGGCCATCATTGAACGAGGCCGCGTAACCCTTCATGGCCCACCAGTAGCCGGCGAAGCTGTCGACTGTGTCCGCACGTGACCGCGCAGCGGCCAGCGCGTCCCGCAACTGGATCACGAATCCCGGGTTCTGCCGGTCAACCGAGCCGGGATGACTGCCGCGCATCGCCGCGTCGGCAGCCTCCAGGTCGGTCAACAGCATGCCCCGCCAATCCGTCGCTGCGCCTGCCACGCCTGGCGCAACAAGCCCCGCTGCCAGCAGCAGCCACGCGATGGTCATGGGTCCATCCCTGTCCAGGCCAGTTTCAATGCAGCGGCACCTTCAGTACCGAGGGCATGCCGGCCGGCGAGCTGAAGGTCACCGTCCCACCCAGCTGGCTGATGCCGGCGTAGCGCAGGTCCACGGTGTCGACCACCAGGGTCAGACGGCTGCCTGCAGGCAGGTTCCAGCTGCTCGCTTCCAGGCGCAGGTCGAGTGTCTTCGGTTGCCCTGGCGTGGCGCCACGCAGCGTGTACGGCTTGTGGCTGATCAGCTGGCCGTTGCCCAGCACATCCTCGGCGTACAGGTAGGCATACAGCGTGGTGTTGGCACGGCTGGGGGTGACGGTCAGGCGCACTTCCGGCGCGCCATCCAGGCGTCGCGCGCTCCACTGCACCGGCCCCTGCCAGACCCCGGCAGCACTACGCCCGACAAACGGCACGTAGGCACCCGGCGGCAGGTTGATCATCTGCAGCGCGCCGGAGGCCATCGCCACGCCGGAATTGGCCGCGGTCAGCAGGCCGCTGCCGATGCGGTAGTTCCAGCCGGTCGTGCCGCCCTTCTCGGCCAGGCCACCGGTCGGCAGCAGCAGGCCCGAGGGTGCGGTCAGCCCGTAGCTGACGGCACCGTCGATGGTCGCCTTCCAGTCCGGATAGCGGCTCCAGCTGCCCTTCTGTGACTTCAGCTGCACTGCCGGTTGGCGATCGATGCCATTGGCCACCGCCTTCAGGTAGTGATCGAACCAGTCGCCCACCTGGTCGTAGACCTCGTTGGGAATGCCCAGTGCCCCGAACGCTTCGTTGAGCGCATGGTCGCCGTGGCGCAGCTGCAGCTGCTTGGGCCCCTTCAGCCGGTTGAAGAAGTCCACCAGCTGGCCCGGTGGGAACAGGCTGTCGTTGAACGCATTGGCCAGGAACACCGCCGGCTGGTTGGCGTTGATCTCGTCGATGCTGGCCGCAGGACTGCGCTGGGCCGCCACCGGCAGCAGCGAGTCCACTGCGCCCTGGTAATTGCCAACCAGCACATTGCGGTTGATGGTGGCCAGCTCCGTGCCGGGCCGCCCGGTCGCCAATCCGGCCGCCACCAGCAGGGCGATCCCCTGCGCGCTGGGGGTGTCGTTGCTGTACAGCGAGGCCTGCAGATCGGCCCAGCCGCTGAGCGCGGCCACCGCCTTGATGCGCGGATCGCGTGCCGCCGCCAGCAGGCTGGTGCCGGCGCCGTAGGAGATGCCCGAAACGCCGATGCGGGCCGGATCGGCGCGGGTGTTGTCCAGCGCCCAGTCGATCAGCGCGCTGACATCCTCGACCGTGGCCGGCCCGGCGATGTCGATGCTGCCGCCGGATTCCCAGAAGCCACGCGAGCTGTAGCTGATGACCACATAGCCACGCCGTGCCAGCGCCTGCGCCACGCCCACGTACTCGACGCTGGGCACGGCCCAGCTGCTGGGCATCACCAGCAGCGGATACCGGCCGCTACCCGCATCCTGGGGTTCGATGACAAAGGCCCCGAGAGGCGTTCCATCCCAGCTGGGAATGGTCCGGTGGGTGGTCTTGACCGTAGCGGCCCAGGCGCTGGGGGCCAACCCGGTCAGCAGGAGCAACAGCAGCAGAACCTTGCGCATCGTCGTCTCTCCCCGTCGGTGGTGGTGCAACGGCTCGGACCGTACCAGTGCGAATGGTGGCTGGCACCTTGCGTCGCAGCATGACGTTTGCTGCTTCGCCTGCCGCTCGGAGCACTGATCGCGCCGGGTCCCAAGCACGGATCGACGTCATGAGGCGGCACCTCTTCTGCCTTGCGGCACGGGCGCCATCTGCCCCACATACCGTGATGGCAGGCAACGCGACGCCCTAGCACGCCCGCGTTTCAGCTACGTCCTCCTCCATCTGACGCATCGCCAGTGCTTGCGCGCTGTCACAGCTTCGTCGTTTCGTCATTGACCGAAAGACGCCAGCTTGTGACGCTTACGACACCGCACGGCCTCCGCGGCCCTGTCATCGCGGTCACGTCTCACCGCAGTCCGCAGCACCCCTCTCCGCAACCGATTCCCCGACCTCGCACCGGCCTGGTCGTGGCGGACGGCTGCGCCCTGAATCTTCTGCTGGAGCACCGCAATGCGTCTTGCAAGCTTCTTCCTCGCGTTCGTCCTCAGCGCCTTCGCCGGCGCCGCCCATGCCCAGGTCGTCACCCTCAACAAGGGCGGCTTCGTGCTGACCTACGACTGCAGCATCCACAGCGCCACCCGCTACGAGTACACGCTCACCGCCGACACCGGCTCCGCCGCGCGTCCGTCCAGCTTCTACAAGGACCCGGACCTGCCGGCCGGCTGCCTCGGCCAGACCAGCACCGCCTCGTATGCCAGCATCCGGTCCGGCTATGACCGTGGCCACCTGGTGACCTCCAACCACATGGACTACAACGCGACCTACATCCGCCGCGCCAACTACATGACCAACATCGTGCCGCAGGTGTCCAGCTTCAACCAGGGCATCTGGGTGAAGGCCGAGAACGTGGCCGAGTGCTACCGCGACATCGCGCCGGTGGATGTCTACGGCGGCGTGGTCTACGGCGACGCCTCCAACGACTACTTCCTGGCCAGCCATGGCATCCCGACCCCGGAATTCTTCTGGAAGACGATCATCACCCGCGACCCGAACACCGGCACCGCCAAGGCGATCAGCTGGATCATTCCCAATGAAGCCAATCTCGGCAGCCTCGACAACTACCTGGTCACCATCGCCGACCTGGAAGAACTGCTGGGTGCCAGCTACGTGGCCATCAACGCGCCGGCCTCGCTGAAGAACATGCTGCCGGCCACCACCTGGCCGCAGCCGGCGGGCTGCGACCTGAGCTGATCGGCCCGCCGCGTCGAGGCACCCTGTGATCGTCGGGTGCCTCGTCCTCGCCGCTATGGGAAAATGGCGGATACCCGCGCCCAACCGCATGCCCCTGGAGCTGTAGATGTCCCGTTTTCCCTTCGATGCCGTGCTGTTCGACTGTGACGGCGTGCTGGTCGATTCCGAGCCGCTGGTGGCCCGCGTGCTCTCCGAAATGCTGACCGAGCGTGGCTGGCCGCTGACCCCGGCACAGGCGGGTGAAGTCTTCCTCGGCCAGTCGGTGGCCCATCTGGCCGGCCTGATCGAGGAACGCACCGGCAAGCCGTTCACCGAGGAATGGCTGGAGGAATTCCGCCTGCAGCGCAACATCGCGCTGGAGCGTGACCTGCAGGCCATCCAGGGTGCGCCGGAGGCGGTGCGCGCGATCGCGGCTGCTACCGGCGGCCGGATCGCCTGTGCCTCCGGTGCCGACCTGCACAAGGTGCAGCTGCAGCTGGGCAAGGTCGGCATCCTCGATGCCTTCGGTGACCACGTCTACAGCGGCCAGGACATGCCGAACACCAAGCCGCATCCGGATGTCTACCTGGCGGCCGCCGCTGCACTGGGCGCGGACCCGAAGCGTTGCGCGGTGATTGAAGACACCGTGACCGGCGCCACCGCGGGTGTGGCAGCGGGCGCCACCGTGTTCGGCTTCAGCGAAGGTGGCCCGCACCACAGCACGCCGGAGGCGCTGCGCGCGGCCGGCGCCCAGGTCATCTTCCAGCGCATGGAAGACCTGCCGGCCCTGCTTGCCGGCTACGCGATCGACGCGGTCGCCTGATCCACGCTCAGCCCGCAGCGCCCAGCGCGGCGCTGCGGCGCTTTACTGCGTAATGCAGCGCAAACAGGTACAGGCCGGTGAACAGCTGCAGGAACAACGGGGGTAGCGGCGAGTAGGTGATCCACGCCGCAGGTTCACCCTGCCCCATCGCGCGCGCCACAAAGTTGGCGATCACCGCCAGGGTGAACACGATCGAGGTCCAGCGGTGCACCGGCCGCGCCCAACCACCGCGACTCATTGACCACGCCTCGTTTCGGAGCGGGCTTCAATCATCTTCCAGCCGTTCCCGGACGGATCACGGAATCCGGCGTCGATGGCGCCGAAGCGCTCGACCGGTGCCTGGATGAACTCCACGCCCTTTGCCTGCCATTGCGCATAGCGTGCCTGGCAGTCGTCCACCGCCAGCACCAGCGGCGGCATCGCCCCCTTGGCCACCAGCTGCTGCAGCGCCTGCGCCGTCGCCGCGTCATGGGTCGGCGGGCCGGGAACGAACAGGCCAAGCTGGAAACCATCCTGGTCGGGGCTGCGTACCGTCAACCAGCGGTAGCTGCCATTGCGCACGTCGGTGTGCACCTCGAAACCGAGCGTGCCGACGTAGAACTCGAGTGCTTCATCCTGGTCGCGTACGTACAGGCCGACCGTGTTCACGGTATTCGTCATGGGACCTCCCTCAGGTGCGGTCCACGTTAGCAACGGCCTGGCGGCGGCGCTTCTCCAAAACTGCCATGTTGAGGTCTGGCCGCTGCGCCGCACGGGCATGGCACTCGGGTACGACCCCCGCCACGGCGTGCCCAGCGCGCTCGCGGTCACGCACATTGCCCGGGCTGTCGCCGGTGATGTCGCGGAAGATCCGGCCGAAGGTCCCCAGGCTGGTCCAGCCCGTCTGCGCCGCGATCTCGGTGATCGCCAGCTCGGTGTCGCGCAGCAGCGCCACCGCCCGTTCGATGCGTCGGCTGAGCAGGTAACGGTGCGGTGGCAGGCCGAAGGCCTGCTTGAACGAGCGCGCGAAGTGGGCGGGGGAAACCGCGCTGACCTCGGCCAGGCGGGCAACCGGCCAGTCTTCATGGCTGGCCCGGTCCATCCGGTCCTTGGCACGCAGCAGGCGGCGCAGCAGTTCGGGGCTCTGGTTCATTCGCGCAGGGCAAGGGCGGCGGTCGTTGGCCGCAGACTGGGGGGGACGGGCGGCGGCGTCAACCCGGCTCAGCGCTGTGCCGGCAGCTCCAGGCGGTGCTTGCGGCACAGCCGGTACACCGTCACCCGCGAGATCTGCATCTGCCGCGCGCACTCGGACACGTTGTAGCCGGTGTGGCGCAGCGTCTGCAGCAGTACATCGCGTTCGGCCTGACCACGCGCATCATGCAGCATCGCGCTGGGCAGTGCCTCTGCCGGCTCGCCCAGTTCAAGGTCCCGCTCGCTGATCAGCTCACCCTCGGCCATGATCGCCGCCCGCTGCACGCGGTTGAGCAGTTCACGCACATTGCCAGGCCAGCCAAAGCGTCGCATCGCCTGGCTTGCTGTGGGCGAGAAGCCACGTGCGCGCACCGTGTGGCGCCGCCGGAAGCAACGCAGGAAGTGCTCGGCCAGCAGCAGCACGTCGGCGCCGCGCTCGCGAAGCGGCGGCATCAGCAGGCGCAGCACGTTGAGCCGGTAATAGAGATCGCTACGGAACCGCCCCTGCGCCACGGCCTGTTCCAGTTCCACGTGGGTCGCGGCCAGCACGCGGACATCGGCACGCAGCGACTGGCTGCTGCCGACACGCTCGAACGTCCCCTCCTGCAACACCCGCAGCAGGCTGGTCTGGGCCTCGGCGGGCAAATCGCCCACCTCATCCAGGAACACGGTGCCGCCCTGCGCGGATTCGAACACGCCGATCTGGCGCTTGTCGGCGCCGGTAAAGGAACCGCGCTCGTGCCCAAACAGTTCCGACTGCACCAGGTTGGCCGGAATCGCACCGCAGTTCACTGCGATGAAAGGCTTGCCGGCACGCCCGGACAGCGCATGCAGCGCATGCGCGGCCAGCTCCTTGCCCGTGCCGGTTTCGCCGGTGACCAGCACCGGCAGCTCCACCGGTGCGAACTTGTGCAGCACCGTGCGCACCGCATGCAGCGCCGGGCTTTCGCCGATCAATGCGCGCGGCCCCTGCCCTGCGCAGGCCTCGTCGGTAGGTGGATCATCCGCCTCGAACTGGCTGCGCATCGCGCAGACCAGGTCCTGCAGGCCGAATGGCAGGGTGAACCGCGCAGGGCAGTGCTGCAGCACGGGCAACCATGCCGCCGGTGTGGCGCCTGCGCCTGGCGGCAGCACCGCCAGCCAGGGCAGATGCCGGTGCTGTTCGATCCATGGCGCGAGCAGCTGCAACGCCGTTGCGTCCAGGTGGCGAAGATCGAGCACGGCCAGCAATCGATCACGGCCACGCAGCCCGATCGCCATGCCAGGGTCGGGTTGAATGCTGCGCACATACCATCCTGCGGCCGCGAGCGCACTGCGCTCGTTCGGCAGCGGCTGGCCAAACCACAGCACACAGCGCGAGCTTGAAGCTTCCGGGACCGCCGCCATGCTTCCCCCAGCATCCGGACACCGTCGGCGGGCTGTCAGTCGATCGCCGGCGTGCCGCCCTCCGCCGGGACTTCCACGGCCACCTCGGCGGCCTTTGTTGGGCGGATCCTAGCGCCACGCTAAACGGCCGCGCAATGAGCAGCGCGTCAAGAAATCACCGGCTGAAGCGGCACCGTTGCAGTCCGCGACGGCACCTGTAACAACAATGCGACAGTCGGCCGTCCCCTTGCCCTGTGGCACCTGCGGGTTGCGCAATCCCAACAATTTCCCGACGCCGCTGTAACAGCCGGGCAGCACCCCACCCCGCCGTACCGCCGGCATCGGCTGCTGCACCAGCCTTTGGCAGTTGGCACGGTTGATGCGTGGTTCCGCCGCACCCATCGCGGGAGATCGGCATGGACGGCACCACCCTGATTCGTGGCCTGGCTGCATCGCTGGCCCTTGCCCTGCTGGCCGTCGCCACAGGTGCAGGCGCGTCCGGCGCCCGCCAGGGGGTGAAGGCACAACCGGGCGAAATAGTCCTGTTGCGCGATGTCGCGGCCCGGCCGGCCTACCGGATGGCACCGCCGGGCATCGCGCTGATCGCCGATCCGAAGCCGCAGCGTGAGGTCGCCGCGGCGCTCGGAAGCGGTGACCCGGCCTCCGGAATGGATGAGCTCAGCGATGCCGACTACGCGGGAATGGGTGCAGGCCATATCACTCCCACGACCGCGCCGGGCGGCACCACCGTTGAACGCGTTACCCAGCAGGCCCTGGGCGGCACGCTGGGCCGCAACGGCGACGGCATGGTCGGCAGCAGTCTTGGCGGCACGATGAGTGGCCCGCTGGGCGCGGTCGGCAACAGCACCCGTGGCATCGCCGATACGGTGCGCGGCGCGCTGGGCCAGTTCCCGCTGCAGGGCACCGCCCCGGCAGGTGGCAAGTGAAGGCCCTGGCGTGGCCGCTGCTGGCGGTGATCGCCGCGCCGCTGTCCGCATCGGCCGACGACTACAGCGGCATGCTCGCTTATCTGGACCTGGCCCGCATCGAGGGCCGCGCACTGGCAGGTGCCAGCGGCGCCATCGCGGTGAACCAGGCGGCAGGCGATTTCAACCTGCAGGCCAATCTGCGCGGCATCGCCCGCGCTGAACGCGCCGATGTGGCCATCAGCGCGCAACAGCTGCAGAACGGCAACCGGGTGCTGTCCGCACCCCTGCATGCCGCCGCGCACATCGGCGGTGAGGCACTGGCAGGCGCCAGCGGCATTGCTTCGATCAACCAGGCCAGCGGCAGCGCCAACACGACGCTCAACGTCGTCAGCGCGACGCTGGCCCGACAGGGCATACGCGAAACCGACGACACGGCCCTGGCCGCCGAAGGTTCCGCGTTGGCAGGGGGGCGGGACGGCGTCGATCACGGCGCTGCGACGGGAACCCGCAGCGCCGGTGTAGCCAGCACCGCACTGCGGGGATTCGACGGGGTCCTGCAACTCAATCAGATCGCGGGCAGCGGCAACGACACGGCCAACGTACTGGGCCTGGTCGTGCAGGACCGCCCGTGACAACCACCCACCGATGCACCATCCGATGAGAGAGAGGGCACCATGAAAGCGACCGTCAAACGGACCATGCTCGCCATGGCGATTGCCACTGCCTCGACCGCCGCTGCGGCCAATGGCTGGGACAACCAGAACGCCAACGCGAACATCAACCACAACCACACCGTCAGCGAAACCCGCAACGACACCCACAATCACACCGACAACGACGTACGCAACCGCACCGTCAACGTCAATGTGCAGAAGCACAGCAACATCCAGGCCGACGAACGCAAGGAAAAGAACAATCACGGCGTCGACGTGAACCTGGAAAAGGACCTGCGCCTGAGCACCGACGTCAATTTCTCCGGTGATCCGACCATCACCGGCGACATCGACCTCGATTCGGCGGCCATCGCGGTGATCGACAACCGCCAGTCGATCAGCAACAACGCCACCAGCAACAGCCTGGTCACCAACCGTGCCTCGATCGGCGACAGCGTAGGCGCAGGCGCGTCCGGCAATCTCGGCTTCAACGTGGTGTCCGGCGACAACAACGCGCAGGACAACGCCGCATCGCTGTCGGCGGCGGATGCGTCCTTCAGCTTCGGCATGGCCGACGCCGAAGTGTTCGTCAACCAGGCCGGGTTCGGCAACGTCACCCAGAACGCTGGCGTCACCAATGCGGCCACGCTTGGCGGCAATGCCTTCGGCGGTGCCTCGGGCAACATCGGCGTGAACATCGCGTCGGGCAACAACAACGAGCAGAAGAACGCGCTGGCCGCCTCGGTGGCGACCACGGCCGTTGCCCAATCCAGCATCAGCTCCAACCAGGTCTCCACCGGCAACACCGTCAGCAACGCCGGCTTCGTGCAGTCCTACACCGACACCGTACAGGTGGGCATGCGCGGCAGCGTCAGTGGCCTGACCCTGGGCTACGGCGCCGGCACCTATCGCGGCACCGGCAATGCCTACCAGATGGCCAACTACTACCTGGATACGTGGAACGGCGCGCTGCCGCATCCGGGTGGCAACAGCACCGGCCACATCGACCTGGACAACGAGATCCAGAACGCCACGATGAACCCCAACCGGCCGGGGGTGGGCGGCCTGGGCTTCGACACGCGTGAGAGCGGCACCAGCCAGTTCGTCGAGCTGGGCGTGGCCGATCTGTACGCCAGCCTCAGCGGTACGGTCAGCACCACGCGCTGGGTGAACGTCGATGCCACCAACACCTCGGCGTTGTCGGGCAGTGCCTTCTCCGGCGCCTCCGGCAACATCGGCGTGAACGTGGCATCGGGTACCGGCAACCTGCAGGCCAACAGCCTCGCCCTGGCAGTCGCCCAGCCCAGCACCGGCGGCGGTGGTGGCAGCGGCGAGTAAGCGCAACACCCCGGTCATCCGCCAATGACCGGGTTCCGGGAGCCCCTGTTCCTCCTCCCCCTTGGAACAGGGGCTCCCCCCCTGCTGCCGGAGAACGCGATGTTCCGTTGCCGACCTTCAACCTGGCTGCTGGCGTGCCTGTTGCTGCTGGGCATCACCCCCGCGTGGGCGGGCGAGGTGCGCTTCAGCGGGGTACTGCCCAATGGCGCCCTGCTGCAGCAGAAAGTGGAGAGCATGCAGGAGCGGCGCTACCGCAACGTGGTGCGCCAGCACACCGATTACAGCTGTGGCGCGGCCGCACTGGCCACCATCCTGCGCCATGCCTACCACCTGGACACCGACGAGGCGACGGTGATCCAGGGGATGATGGGCGTTTCAGACCCGGCACTGGTGGCCGAGCGCGGCTTCTCGCTGCTGGACATCAAGCGCTATGTGGAATCACTGGGCATGCGCGGGCGCGGCTACCGCATCGACGAAGCGCGCCTGCGTACCCTGCGCGTGCCCGGGCTGGTGCTGATGGACGTGCGCGGTTTCCGCCATTTCGTGGTGCTCAAGCAGGTGCGCGAAGGCATCGTCGAAGTGGCCGATCCGATCCTCGGAAACCGCAGCCTGGCACTGCCGGACTTCCTCGCCGCGTGGCCGTCACGCGCCGTGTTCGTGGTGATCGGCAGTGATTTCGACCGCAACACGGTGCTGCTGCAACCCAGCGAACGGCCCAGTGCCCGCGCGCTCTACGCGCGGCAGGGGCCGATCACCGATGCCGAGCTGGTCGACTTCGGCTTCAGCCATGCCGACCTGTTCTGAAGGAGGCTTCGCCATGATCCGTCTTCCCCTGTTGATGACCCTGCTGCTGATGCTTCCCGCGCTGACGGTGCGGGCGGCGGACTCCGCGCCGGGTCGCGGCCTGAAGGAAATTCCCGACCCCGAACTGAACCTGATGCGCGGCCGCTACACTGTGGGCGGCAACAGCGTTGCCTGGTTCGGGGTGACGATGGTTTCGCAGTGGCAGGCCAGCAATGGCACGGCCCTGCAGGGCACGTTGACCCTGGGCATGGATTTCCGCGGCGGTGGTGCACCCAAGCTCAGCTTCCAGCCCAGCGTGCGTGTCACCGCCGCCGACGCGCCGCTGCCTGTCACAGCGGGCCGCAGCGTCGACAGCAGCGGCCTTGCCAACGTGAGTGGGCTGGTGCAGAGCGTGCAGGTCGCCGGCGATGGCAACGCCGCGCGCAACACCACCACGCTGCTGGTGCGTGACGGCGACGTTCCCGCGATGAACTCCGATGGCGCGCACTCGGCCAGCGCGCAGCAGGCCGGGGTCAGCGCCAGCGCCGTGCTCGATGGCAATCAGGCACGCCTGCAGCTGCAGGTGGATGGCCAGGGCCTGGTACAGCAATGGATACGCAATGGCAGCGTCGGCCAGGGCATTGCCCTGGCCGGTGACGGCCAGGCAGCCAGCAACCAGCTGCGGCTGGAGCTGGTACGCAACACCGCGGGCGGCAACCTGCCGTTGAGCCAGAACGTGGCCCAGGCGATTGCGTTGAACCGCGGCATGGGGCCGGGCCAGTAGTACGGCGCGGCATTGGGGGAGGCGTTCCACAACGCAGGACACGAACATGCATACCCTTCTGAGGATCACCCCGTTGGCGCTGGCGGCGCTGGCGGGCACCGCCCTCGCCGCGCCTCCGACGGCCGACGACAACGCCGACGTGCAAGCCCTGGCCAACCAGCTGGAGCAGCTGAAGAGCAACTACGCCCAGGAAGTGCGACGCCTGCGCGAGCTCGACATGCAGGTGCAGGCGATGCAGGCGCGATTGAGCGGGCGCACGGGGCCCACCGGGCCGGCAACGGGCATGGGCACGGACACGAGCACGGCAGTCGAGCATGGCTCGACTCTACAGACAGCGCCGGGACAGACAGCGCCCGGCGGCGAAGGCTACGCCAGCACCGCAGCCGAAGCGCAGCAGGCCAGGCAGGAGTCGCGGCGCAGCGTGGATGATGTGAAGCAGCAGCAATCGGCCCTGTTCTCGCGCCGCTTCACCATCGAGAACAGCCTCACCTACGCCCGCTATGACCGCAAGCAGCTCACCCTCAACGGCTTCCTGGCACTGGACGCGATCTTCCTCGGCAACATCGCCATCGAGAACGTCGAATCCGATTCGCTCACCTACAACCTGGCCGCACGCTGGGGCGTCAGTCCCAACCTCACCCTCAACCTGGATGTGCCGTACCTTGCACGGCGCACGGTGTACCAGAAAGGCGGCGCTGGTGGTGCGGCCGCCGCCATCGCCCAGGAACAGACCAATGGCAATGGCCTGGGCGATATCGGCCTGAGCGCGAATTACCGCCTGTTCGGTGAGCGCGGCTGGCGGCCGGAAACCGTGCTTACCGCCGGGGTGACCGCACCCACCGGGCGCGCGCCCTACGGCCTGGACTGGAAGGTGATCGAGCGCGACGACGATGACTACATCCGCTTCGCCGTACCGAAAGAACAGCCCACCGGCAACGGCGTCTGGCAGGCCAATGTGGGCCTGTCGATGGTCAAGACCGCCGACCCGGCCATCCTGTTCGCCAATCTGGGCTATGTGCATTCGTTCCCGCGCGGCTTCAACGACATCGACAGCAACCCCGACACCGTCAATCCCGGCGATGTGAAGCTCGGCGGCTCGGTGTATTTCGGCGCCGGCGTGGCGTTCGCGTTCAACGAACGCACCAGCCTCAGCCTGTCCTTCAGCGACCGCATCAGCGCCCGCGCCTCGACCCGCTTCCAGGGCGGGCAGTGGATGAAGGTGATCGGCAGCGATGCCAATGCGGCGTCACTGAATCTGGGCGTGACCTATGCGCTGAACCAGCACACCACCCTGGTGACCCTGCTCGGCATCGGCCTGACCCCGGATGCGCCGGACTTCACCCTGGCCTTCAAGATCCCGTACATGCTCTAGCCCGCGTGGCCCGGCGACGGCGAGGCTATGGCCCGCCGTCGTCGATTCCGCCGCATCGGTGCCGATCCACGCAACGGCACCGCATTGCGCGTCGATTTCGCCGATTCCCGCAGTCTCCCCGTTTCTAGCATGCCCCTGAGCCGGCCATTCCCGGTCGCGCACTCATGCAGGGGCATTCGCATGGCAAACATCGCAGAAGACGGCCAGCTTGGCTGGATCGTCAGCAAGCGCCCGACCGTCCAGGGCATCGACATCGGCAAGGGCGGCGAGGCGCTGCCCGACAACACCTATGGCATCGAGATCGAGTTCTGCACGCACGACAGCGTGATCTTCGCGTTCACCCACGTGGTCGCAGCTTGCTTCGACATCGCTGGCACCGAGCCATGGAAGCTCGAATCCGATTCCGGCAACGTCTTCGAACTCGTCACGCCGCCGCTGCGCTTCGGCGCCATTGATCAAGCCTACGCCTTCAAGGAACAGCTTGTGGCGATGCTGCAGGCGTCCATCCAGAAAGCCGAGACGCAGGGCGTCAACGCCATCACGCTCGGCGACTGGGCGGGACAGTTCGCACCCAAGCTGGTCGAACTGCTCAACACCCACATCAACACGGGCCAGCTGAAGCTGGAGCTGGTGGCACTGAAGGCCATCGACTATGCCAGCTGGAAGGAGGTGGGCGAAGGGCTGAACGTCGGCAATGTGGACGATGGCATCAACATTCCCGCCGGGCTGCTGCGCCACAAGCTGCGCAGGCTCGACTGGGAAAGCTATACCCCGTGCATCATCCTCGCCCGCTGCAGCAAATTCTGGTCCGAAGGCTACGCCTCGCAGATGAACCTGCCGATGACGCTCAGCGGCTACTTCCTGTAAATGATGTACAAGACCCACGACAAGCACTACTCGCAAGCGGTTCGTGCACAGCAGGAGCTGAGTGGCGAAAAGGCCGGGCAGAAGCTGACGGCCTGGTACTGGCGGCATGTCCTGCTGCAGGCGTGGTGCCGATACCAGCGTGCACTCGGCGTGGAACCGGAGGCGAGGAAGCTGTTCGCGCCCGAGGCGATTGGCCGCTCCGCCCTGCTCTACCTGGTGGTTGGAAAACTGCTGACCGGCGCCCTGGCCGAACTCGGGGAAGCGCCGCAGCTGGAGCTGCAGCAGAAGGCCTGGGATGCCGGGTCCACCCGCGCGATCGATGCTGACGAGCCGGAGGTGACCCTGGGTGACTGGGCCCCGTACCACAGTGCGCTGAAAGACCTCACCGGCATCTGGCTGAAGGCCTCGCTGATGGATGTGATGCGCACCCAGAACCTGCAGACCTGTACCTGGGCCGTCACCGAGCTGCCGCGGGTGCTGGCCAGGACCGAAGTGTGGGAGAACGCGCTTCTGAACTGGAAAGGGATGGAGCGGATCAAGGCGATGGGATCGACCATCGAATGGACCGACCTGGAAGAGTTCGCCGAGCCTGAGCGACGGCAGGTGCTCTACGACAAGGTGGTCGAGGTGGCCGGAAGCCTGGCCGAGCATCTGAAACACCTGTCCCCGGACAAACCCGGGCCACCGGATCTCCCTGACGAGAAGGATCGGCCGTTCCTCGATCGGCGCAATACCCCGGCGTGGGAGGCCCGCTACGACACCCTCCTCCCGCCCATTGCACCGCGTGAGAACACGCGGAACGAATTCACCTACCTGATCGAGCATCGCAACCACTGACACATCGCCCTGATCCGCGCTGCCGCCCTTCCATCCACTGCGGCAGGCACGACGCTGTTCCAACCGGAGAAACGAAATGACACAGGTCTACGCAACACTTCGCTCGGACGATCAGTACCTGATCGCACGCAAGCAGATCACCAATGCCTGGTGGAGCGGCTATGCCGCGCCGGTGCTGGTGGCCGAGGCGGCGTCCGCCCTGACCACGGTGGTGAACGTTGCCGCAGGCAGCGCCGTCAATGCCGGCGCGGTCGCCGCCATCAACGCGTCGCTGGCCAATGCCGTGCTTGCAGCGACGTCTGCGTGGCCCGCGGGGGCTGCCGCCAATGGCGTCGCCGCGCGGACTGCCATCAATCAAGCGGCCGTTGCGGTCAACAACGCCGGCCAGGTCCTGGCGCAGCTGCAGGCAGCATTGCCGACGGTACTGGCCGCCGTGGACCGGGCCGCCGCCATGGGGGCGGCCGAGTGGGTCGCGGGTGGAGGGGCCGTGCCGGCCTGGGTCCAGCTTCAGAATGTAGGCATCCCCGCATGGCCGGACCCGAACCTGCAGGCGACCGTCAACGCCGCACAGCGGCGCATTTCGGGCTGGGCCGGCTCGCAATCGCCGCGCCTGGTGAACCAGGCCGGGCAGTGGGCACTGCCTGGGGGACGCATGTCAGTTGCGGAAACCGCCGAGCAGGCGGCCAGGCGGGAATTCCAGGAAGAAACCGGGGTCGAGCTGGACGCAGGTTATGTGATGGCCTACCACACGCTGTTCCAGACCGCGCCGGGAGGTGCCGATTTCTACCTGGTCTGCTTTGACCTGCCCGGCGGCCAGGACATCGCCGCCCTGGTGACACGGATCAACGCGAACCTGATGGCCCAGACCGGCTGGCTCAATCGGCCGACCGCCGGGTCGGTGGTCGACTGGGAACTGGATGCGGTCTGCACCGTGGCGCAGGACGAGCTGAGCAGCTCTCTGGGGACATACCAGCCCGTCTCGATTCCCGACACGCTGCGGCCGGTGCCCGTGCCGATGCCCGCCGGAGGCGCAGACATTGCGGCGTGGGAGCGCAGGCAGCGACGCTTTGCCGAGTCCCAGTCCATCGACTGGTACCTGCGCATGGCCCGCTACATCGAGCAGCCGTAGGCGGCCGACGCGGATACGGGGAAATCGATGATGAGGCGACGGTACCCCCGCATCACGGCCCCGCTCTTCACACCATTTCCCCCGCATTCTCCGTCGATTCCACCAATCCGCCAGCAGCGCTTGTTTCTACTCTGCATCCACGGTGAAGCACACGCAGTTACGCACCACGCACCGTGAAACTGGATACCACGCACTTCCACCTTTTCGCAGGAGCAGGACATGGCATTTCCAACCGCGGTAAACGACCAGATCACCGATTCGGTCACCCAGGCCAACACCAAGGTGCTGGGCGATGCGCCCGCCGTGGCGGTGGGCAATCTGTACCAGGCCACCGCACAGGCGCTGGCCAATGCGGCCCACAACGCGACCAACGCCCAGCAGCAGTCGTATGTGACCGCGCAGTCGGCCACCACGATGGGCGTGGCCACGCTGTACTCGATCGACACCGCCACCACGGCCGTGGCCAGCAAAGAAATCCTCAGCACCCGCGTCCGCGGCCTCGGTTCCTGATCCGTCGTCCCGTAGCTGACCCGCCAACCTCAAGGAGCTCGACATGGCATTTCCGACCGCTGTAAACGACCAGATCACCGATTCGGTCACCCAGGCCAACACCAAGGTGCTGGGCGACGCCCCCGCCGTTGCCATGGGCAATCTGTACCAGGCCACCGCGCAGGCGCTGGCCAACGCCGCCCACAACGCCACCAATGCCCAGCAGCAGTCCTACGTGACCGCGCAGGCGGCCACCACCATGGGCGTGGCCACGCTGTACTCGATCGATACCGCCACCACCGGCGTGGCCACCAAGCAGATCCTCGGCGCGTGATGCGCCGGCAGGCAAGGAGCTGAGCCATGGCATTTCCCACGACCGTCAACGACCAGATCACCGATTCGGTCAGCCAGGCCAACCTGCAGGTGCTGGGCGTGGCCCCCGCCACGGCGATGGGCACGTTGTACCAGGCCACGGCACAGGCCCTGGCGAATGCAGCCCACAACGCGACGCTCGCCCAGCAGCAGATGTACGTCACGGCGCAGGCCGCGACCACGATGGGCGTTGCACTGCTCTACGCCGTCGATACCGGCGCCACCGGCGCCGCCACCCGGAAGATTCTCGGCTGATTCCACTAAGTGCCGGCAGTCTCCGTTCCTGTAGTGCTGTCCACCCAAGGAGTTTCCACCATGGCATTTCCCACCGCCGTCAACAGCCAGATCACCGATTCGGTTTCGCAGGTCAACACCAAGGTCCTTGGTGATGCGCCGGCCATCGCAATGGGCAATCTGTTCGTGGCCACCAGCCAGGCACTGTCCAACGCCGCGCACAACGCCACCAACAACCAGCAGCAGTCCTACGTGACCATGCAGGCCTCGACCACCCAGGGCGTGTCCACGCTGTATGCCATCGACACCGCCTCCAACGGCGTGGGTACCCGCGAAATCCTGGGTCTGCGCTGACGTGTCGGCCCGGCGTGACGCCCCCCTCAGCGCCCCCGCCCGGGTGGCGTCACGCCGGGCCCCTGTCTGATGCCCGCATCGCCTGCCACCGGCTACCTGCTGGACGCTGCCAGCGCTGGCTCGGGCCTGGCGATCGCCCTCGCCCCGTCGTTCGCGATGTCCGCCACTTGCCTGGCGATGGCCGACAGCCTTGGCCTGGCCATGCAGAACGCCGTGGCCAACCAGCAACGCGGCCAGGTCACCGCCGGCGCCAGCCTGGCCCAGGTCCTGGCCCTGATCATCCAGAAGGGAGCCGTTCCATCATGAGCAGTGAGAACACCGTCAACAGCCAGATCGTCGACAGCGTCAGTGCCGCCTCGACCCTGCTGGTGGCCCAGGGGCCGGCGCAGTCCTTCAGCATGCTCGACATGGTGATGCTGGAGACGCTGGGCACGGCCATGCACAACGCGGTTGCCCGCCAACAGGGCGCAGGCATGGTCAGCAACGCCGCGGTCACCGCCGCCTGCGCGAAGATGATCAATGCCCCCTGGCCGGTGCCACCGCCGCCGCCGCTTCCCCCGCCGCCGCCACCGCCGCAGGTCATCCCCCTGCCAGCGCCGGTGCCGGCGCCACCTTCGCCTGCGGCGGTGATCGCCGCGGCTACCGCAGAAGGAAAGACCGCCATCAGCGTCCTGCAGGCACAGACCCACGGTGCCACTGCCGACGCTGCGGCCGCCACCGCCAGCCTGCACACGCTCGAACAGCTTGCAGGCGACGGCGCGGCCCCCACGCCCGGCCCTGCGCCCGACTCCACGCCCGGTCCGGAACCGGCAGCGGGTCCCGCCCACGACCCCGCGCCAGACTCCCCCTCCACCGCGGCGGCCGGCAGCCCCGACGCCACGCCGTGACCGTGCTGCGGCTGCATTCCGGCCGCCCCCGCCCATCAAGGAGCCCGTATGGACCCGAGCAACGTCAACGCCCAGGTCATCGATGTGATCAACCAGGTGCAGACGGCCACCATGGCCACGACCGTGGTGAAGACCAGTGGCGCCGGCAAGGCCTACCAGTCGGTGGCCCAGTCCGCGGCGATTGCCGTGCAGGACGCCGCCGACGCGCTGCGCAACGTTTCCACCATCGCAACCACCGCCGCCGGCGTGGCCATGGCCCAGTACCTGGCGACGGGAGACGAAAAATATGCGAGGGTGCTCACGCAGGCGCAGACCATGATGCAGGGGGCCACCGACGACTTCACCCGCGTCGGCAGCGCCGCTGCGACCGTCCTCAAGGATTTTCCGGCCCAGTGAGGCCGCAAGGAGAGCCACGCATGAGCGTTTTCATCGACGGTCGCCCCGTTCCCCATCCCGGCCAGCTCAGTTCGCGAACCAAGCGCGTGCTGCCGTTCGTCGATGGCGGCCACTATTGGCTGCAGTGGGCCATCGATTCACACGAGCATCGATACGCCTTTGCAGACGAAGGCGCGATGCTCGAAGGCGTGCAGCAGGGCCTGCATGGTTCACGCATGGCCTGGCTTCCCAATGCCGGCCTGCAGGTGAGCCCGGTCAAGCTGCTCAGCCTTCACACCGACGAACTTGAAGCCTTACGCCAGCTGGAATCGAGCCCGCCCAGCAACCTGCTGTCGAATGAAGTGCAGAGCGTGCTGGTCCGGCACGGCCTGCTGAGCAACAAGGAACTGGGCGCATACCGGCCCTTCCTCGCGGCCGTTGGCGCCGGCGACGCGCCGCTGCTGCTGCAGCTCGACTTCCGTGAATCGCTGGCGCTGTACCAGCTGGCCCTGGAGCAGGGCGGTCATAGCCCGCCCAGCGAGGCCCAGGCCGAAGCGGCCCGTTTCGCCTTGCAGCACGCACGCAGGCCGATCGAATTCGCCGACTATTTCCGCTTCTACCTGCGTGCTTCTCGGCCGGGAGGCAACAGCGACCTGCGCCTGGAACGCGCCACGCACGCATTGCAGACCCTGCTGCCGATGCTGTTCGGCTACCTGGATGGGCCCCAGCTTTCGCATCTTCCATCACCCGAGCAGGTGCGCGCCGCCATTGCCGAAACACTGGCGGCAAACCGCCACATCGGCTACGCCCGCATTTCGCTGGCCGCGCAGCAGGTCGCGATGTTCCTGGGCGATGGCGATGGGCTGCAGCTGGATGGCGAACGATGGCGCGAGGCCGCGCGTCGGCAACTGCGCAGCGCACAGGCGTTCCTCGACAACCATCCGGTCTCGCGCGGCCAGCTCGGCCAGGACGGTGCCAGCGTGCTGTTCGCCATCGATGGCTCCAAGGAACAGGCGCGCATCCAGGTGGAGGACAACGTCATCACCCTGCAGGACTACCGCCGAACGCGTCGTTTTGCCGAGGATGAGGCCGAGATCGGCTACCAGGCAGACGAAGTGTGAGCCTGCCCTCACCCGCCC